>NZ_JBSSBO010000094.1:0-1004 GCF_054058915.1 Thermostichus sp. MS-CIW-41 | reverse complement strand
CTCAAGGGGTACAATAGCAGCACTTAGCAAACCAACTTCGGAAGGAGGATGGATTGATCAGTAGTAAAGAAGTCTTCACTATCTGCTCCATGCTATATTTCCCAATTCTGCAAAGCTGCCGAATAAAATGCTTCAACACCGACCACATCATCTCAATGGGATTCAACTCCGGCGCATACACAGGCAGGTATAGGATTCGTGCTCCTGTCCCCCTAATCAATTCCTCAACTTCCCGACTCTTGTGGATATTTAAATTGTCCATAATCACAACCTTCCTCGCATCTAGCTTCGGACATAGCTCGCTTCTCAAAAACTCCAAAAAATCTCCTTTCTTCATCCCACCCTTGATGACACGACAGCCAACTACACCTCTCAAGGAAATAGCTCCAATAACCGTATACTTTTCACCCTTGTATCTCTGACGATAATGATAAGCCCTTTGACCACGTAAACTCCGAGATACTCTCCGCTCCATTCCCTCCCAGACTCCCGTCTGGTCGATGGCAATCAAATCCTCCGCTGGAATATTCCTGACTTCTTGACTATAAGCTAGTCGTTCCCTTTGCACCTCCTCTTCTTTGACTTTTGCACTGCGGTAGGTCTTTTTTTTAGAGTCATTCCTTGCTTTTTCAAGAAATTATGTATCGTGACGATGCTTACATTGATTCCTAAGCGCTCGCGCAACAGTTCTTGATACTGCCACAGGTAGAAGTCTGGGTGTTCTGTAATAATTGCCATCACTTCCTGCCGATGTTGTTCCAAAATGCCCACTCGCTTGGTGCCTGCTTTCTTAGGGGCTAAATCTTGAGTTTGTTGGTACTGACGCACCCAGCGGTGTACTGTTCTTTTGGTCACCATGAAGCGTTTAGCTACCTGGCGGATGGAGGTGTTACCTGCCTGATAGGCTGCTACAACTCTTTGCCGCAAATCCAAAGAATGAGTCGGCATTCCTTTCTCTCCTTCCTCTTGAATACCTGTACCCTATTTTAAATTAAAAGGCTGTA
>NZ_JBSSBO010000093.1:0-1026 GCF_054058915.1 Thermostichus sp. MS-CIW-41 | reverse complement strand
TGAAGACTTCTTTACTACTGATCAATCCATCCTCCTTCCGAAGTTGGTTTGCTAAGTGCTGCTATTGTACCCCTTGAGCCCTTAACAGGCTGTAAATGCTCATCAGAGCGATTGATCTCGGGGTGGAAAGGCGCCTGTTTTAAGTAGCGCTTGAGATCCTGGCAGGCTTGCTGCCAACGGCCCAACTGATAATACAACAGCCCGCGATCCCTTAGGTGGGGCAAGGATTCAGGGATCAACAACAAGATCCGTTCCGCTGCTGCCAAAGCGGGTTCCAGTTCGGCGCGGCTCAGATAAATTTGCTTGAGGTTGTTGAGCAAGCGTACCAAGATCAGGCGGGGAGGGGTGGGGCGTAGGTGGTGTTCTTGGAAAGGGATCCCAGGCCCGTAGATTTGCGACAAAAGCTCTTGACAATCTTCTGGAAATAAAATCTCCCCCTGCTGAAAGGGATCCACAAAAATCTCGGCGCCTGCAAACAGGGGCCGGATTAAAAAGTGGCCGGGCATGCCCACTCCTGCCATGGGAAAATCGATCCGCCGCGCCAGCTCTAGATAGATCAGCGACAGCGTAATCGGGATCCCGGTGCGCCGATCGATCACTTCGTTCAAAAAGCTGTTGCGTGGGTCGTAATAATCTTCGCGATTGCCACGAAAGCCCAGATCCTCAAAGAGATAGTGATTCAAGATCTTGATGACCCGCAGGGGATAACGCTCCGGGGGAAGGCGCTCTTGCACCTCTGCGGCCATCTCATCCAGAGCGGCCACATACTCTTCCACCTCCAGATCGGGATAGGCTTCTTGGGCAATCCAGAGGGCCGCCCGACCCAGATCGATGGGCTCCGATTGGATTTCAAGGGCAAAGCGTTGACGGGCAGCAGGAATGCTCATGAAATGTTAAATATTAAATATTGAGGTTCTTTGCAAGGATCTCGGTTAGCTAAACCGCCGAGAAGCCCCGCCCTCTGTCCGTAGGACGTATGGCCTACGGCCCGCTGAAGCGAACGTGCTAGCGGCGCGGAGCGCTTGG
>NZ_JBSSBO010000092.1:0-1375 GCF_054058915.1 Thermostichus sp. MS-CIW-41 | reverse complement strand
CGGTGACAAACCGGAGGAAGGTGAGGATGACGTCAAGTCAGCATGCCCCTTACGCTCTGGGCTACACACGTGCTACAATGGCGCGGACAAAGGGTCGCGAGCGCGCGAGCGTGAGCCAATCCCAAAAACCGCGTCTCAGTTCAGATCGCAGGCTGCAACTCGCCTGCGTGAAGGCGGAATCGCTAGTAATCGCAGATCAGCATGCTGCGGTGAATACGTTCCCGGGCCTTGTACACACCGCCCGTCACACCATGGGAGCTGGCCATGCCCGAAGTCGGAGCACCCGCCGAAGGCAGGGCTGGTGACTGGGGTGAAGTCGTAACAAGGTAGCCGTACCGGAAGGTGCGGCTGGATCACCTCCTTTTAGGGAGACCTACCTTGGGGCATCTGAGGGGAGTTAGACCACCCTCAGGCCAGCAAAGGTTATCCCAGGTCGGTCGGGGTTGAAGGGATGGTTGACTGAGGTTCTGGAGGGGAACCGAGGGGAGGGCTATTAGCTCAGGTGGTTAGAGCGCACCCCTGATAAGGGTGAGGTCCCTGGTTCGAGTCCAGGATGGCCCACTGTTTGTCCTGGAGAAGGGAGAGCTAGCAAGCTAGAAGCGAGCTGGCCAAGCTGAGGGCAAAGCCAGAGGGTGGGTGCAGTCTGGATTGGGGGTATAGCTCAGCTGGTAGAGCGCTGCCTTTGCACGGCAGAAGTCAGCGGTTCGAGTCCGCTTACCTCCACCATTTTGGTGAGGAGCGGGGAAGGGGTTCTCCAGTTGGATAGGTTGACGACCGGGCTAGGGGTTTGGGTCCGAGCACAAGCCTCCAGCCGGGTTGAGCCGGCCAGCACTTTGAAAACTGCATAGCAAGAGAGCAGCATGCTTCTGGGTTGAGCCCCCCGAGCCTTGGCTTGGGGGAAGCGGCAGCAACCTGGGGGCATGAGGCAGGTAGAACACCAATGTTACGTGAGGTGAAAAGGTCAAGTCAGTTAAGGGCGCACGGTGGATACCTAGGCACGCAGAGGCGAGGAAGGGCGTGTTACCGACGAAACGCTGCGGGGAGCTGGACAAAAGCGGTGATCCGCAGGTTCCCGAATGGGGCAACCCGGCAAGGCGCAAGCCTTGTCACCTTTGGCTGAATCCATAGGCCAAAGGGGCGAACGCGGCGAACTGAAACATCTTAGTAGCCGCAGGAAAAGAAAACAAAAGTGATTTCCTCAGTAGCGGCGAGCGAACGGGAAAGAGCCTAAACCGCTCAGCTACGGCTGGGCGGGGTTGTGGGACGGCCAAACGGCAGCTGGCGGGCTAGGGGAAGCAGCTGGAATGCTGCACCAGAGAAGGTGAAAGTCCTGTAGCCGAAAGCTCAAAGGCGCCGGCCGGATCCCGAGTAGCAC
>NZ_JBSSBO010000091.1:0-1941 GCF_054058915.1 Thermostichus sp. MS-CIW-41 | reverse complement strand
TCTCGTTTTGACAAATTGGCCAGGAACTTCTTGAGTTTTCTCTATCTCGTCAGTGCTCTCTTTTGGCTCAAATGAAAGATCAACACAACCTAGCGCTGGAGGGCAAGGGGTCCCATAATGGGGTTCTGGATCCCAGAAGCAATGGACAGCGGCCCACCACCCAGTATAACGGTACGGCTGTGGAAACCCAGGTATCCTCAAAAGACCAGAGATCCCAACCTGTGGGGGTGATTGGCGGCGGGCAGTTGGCGCAGATGTTGGCCTTGGCAGCTCGCCAGATGGGGATCCCGCTGATCGTGCAGGCTGCTGCTCCCACCGATCCGGCGGTGGCAGTGGCCGATGGGGTGGTTTGGGGATCCACAGCCGACAGCCAGGCCACGGCCCAGTTGTTGGAGCGCTGCCCGGTGGTTACTTTTGAAAACGAGTTTATCCCTCTGCCGGAGCTGAAAAAACTGGATCCGGAGGGATCCCGCTTTCGTCCCAGCCTCAGCACGCTAGAGCCGCTGCTGGACAAGTTGCACCAACGGCAGTTCCTGGCGCGGTTGGGGTTGCCGGTGCCGGCTTTCTTCCCGCTGGAGGCGGTGTTGGATTCGGCAGACCTGGCTGGACTGGGCTTTCCGGTGGTGCTCAAGCGACGGCGGCAGGGCTACGATGGGCAGGGCACCCGCATCTTGCACGAGCGAGCGGCTTTGCAGCAGGCCCTTAGCCAATCTGAGGGGATCCCGCTATTGCTGGAGGAATGGATCCCGTTCGAGCGGGAGCTGGCGGTGATGGTAGCGCGGGGGCTGAAGGGAGAGATCCGGGTTTACCCGGTGGTGGAAACTGTGCAGATTGAGCAAATCTGCCGCCATGTCCTGGTGCCTGCCCGCATCCCCCCAACCACCGAGGCCGAGATCCGGCGCTTAGCAGCCGATCTGATGGAAAAATTGGGTGCAGTTGGCGTGTTTGGCATCGAGCTGTTCTGGGTGCCGCCCCCCCATCCCAAGGCCGGGATCTGGATCAACGAAATCTCGCCGCGGGTCCACAATTCCGGCCACTACACCCTAGAAGCCTGCCGCACCTCACAATTCGAGCAACACCTGCGGGCCATCCTCGGCCTGCCCTTGGGGGATCCCTCCCTCAAGTGTGGGGGGGCAGTGATGGTCAATCTCTTGGGCTATGAGCATGCCACCGGCGATTACCCAGAAAAGCGGCAGCGCCTGGCCCAGCTCCCCAATGCCACGGTGCATTGGTACCACAAAACCCCTGCCCGCCCAGGGCGAAAACTGGGCCATGTAACCGTCTGTCTGCCGACTGCTCCCTCTCCTTTCGAAGCAGCAGCCCTTGTCCGCACCCTCGAATCCCTCTGGTACCCCCAGCCATGAGCCAAGTGTCGGATCCCTCCTTCTCCCCAGACATTCAAGCCCTGATCCAGGCCATGCAACGGCGGGATGTGCCCGCGGTAGCTCAGCAGGTCAACCGCCTCTCCCCCCAAGAGCGCCCTGCCGTGTTGACCCCTGCCCTTCGATACCTCGCCGGGGTGGATCCCGCCAGCGCCCAGTGGTTTGTTCGCCACCTCATGGCCCCTGCGGTCAAAGCGCAACTGCGAGAAGGGATCCTCAAAGCCGCCCAAGACTACCTACAGGAAGCCGGCTTCACCGAAGGGATCGACTACGAATTCAAGCCTGTTCGCGAAAGCGGTGCGGAGCACCATCCCCAATCGGGGGGCAAAATCTTGAGCATCAGCCGCAGAGCCTTGCCCTATGCGGCTCCCGATGACGATCCCTTGGGGCAGTTGTTGTTGGCGGAATTCTGCGAATTGCGAGACTAGGTCGTGTTAATCTTATGTTAGGATAGAGAGAATAACTTATAGAGGAAAGAGGATGAAGTTGGTTTTTTTAGATGAAAACAAATGGCAGAAGATATTGGCTTTTTTACAGACAGAAGAGAGAGTTAACATTG
>NZ_JBSSBO010000090.1:0-2069 GCF_054058915.1 Thermostichus sp. MS-CIW-41 | reverse complement strand
TTCTGCCATTTGTTTTCATCTAAAAAAACCAACTTCATCCTCTTTCCTCTATAAATTGTTCTCTCTATCCTAACATAAGATCAACACGACCTAGGCAATTCCATTGAAACCGTCATCGACGCGGATCGGGAAGAGCTGCCCCTCAGGGAGACAGTGGCCCAGCAAATCCAACTTGAGGAGTCTGCCCGCCAACAAGTGAAGGAGCAGGTGCAGAAGCTGCTGGCCGCCGATCGCCAACTCGTAGATAAAAGCGGCTGGTTTAGCGAGCGCTGGCTTCAGCAGGTCATTGAAGAGGCACCCCAGGCTTTTGACCGAGCTTTCGATCGCTGGCGAGAGCTCTATCGGGCTGCCACGCAGCAGTTGGAAGCCGCTAACCGCCAGCTCCAGACGACTCGCCAAAAGAAAGACCAACAGGAAGCCGAGCGCCGCCAGCAAGAAGCCCTGCGCCAGCGCAACTTGCTGCTGCAGATTGGAACCCAGCGGGAGGAAAGCGACTTCTATCCCTACCGCTATTTGGCTAGCGAAGGCTTCTTGCCCGGCTACAACTTCCCTGCCTTGCCGGTGCGGGCCTGGGTGCCCCGCGGCAGCGAGGGCGAGTTCATCGCCCGGCCTCGCTTTTTGGCTATCCGCGAGTTTGCTCCCCACAACTTCCTCTACCATGAGGGCTGCCAGTGGGAAGCAGTGGCGTTTCAGGCTCCGCCCGGCGGCCTGGAGGAGCGCAAAAGTAGCCACAAGCTCTGTTTTAGCTGTGGGGCCTTTGCCGATCCCCACCTGGATTGCTGCCCCGTCTGCGGCACCCAGTTCGATGGGCAAAACAGCCTCTTTACCCAGCTTCTGGAAATGCCCAATGTGCGCATGCGGCGGCGGGATCGCATCACAGCTGACGAAGAGGAGCGGCGGCGGCAAGGCTACGAGCTGCAGACCTTCTTCCAGTTTGCTCCCGAAAGCTCTGGCTACCGCGTCCAAGAAGCTGATGTGCTGAGCGGACAAACTCCCCTGCTGCAGTTGCGCTATGCCCCGGCGGCCACCCTGCTACGCATCAACCACGGCTGGCGGGGAAGTGGAGGGCGCGGCTTTTTGGTCAACTTTGAAAATGGGGAAGTTCCCTCGCGAACTCAGCTTGAGCGGAACAGGGCAGGCTCGTCCAACCCAGTCCCCCTGCAGTCCATTCGCCTGGCGGTGCGCAGTACCCAAAACCTGTTGCTGGTGCGCCTGGTTCAGCCAGGGGTGGAGAATCCGCAGGCCCTGGAGACCACCCTGCGCTATGCCCTCAAGCGAGGGATCGAAGAGACCTTTGAGCTAGAAGAGACAGAGCTGGCCGCCGAGTGCATCGGCCAGGGATCCCATCAGGCCATGCTCTTCTACGAAACAGCAGAAGGGGGCGCTGGCGTCCTGCGGCGCCTGGTGGAAGAGCCCCAGGCTCTAGCGGAAGTGGCCCAAGTGGCGCTGGAGATCTGTCACTTCCAGCTTTCAGAGGCCGGGATCCAAGACCTGCGGCCCGAATGCCGAGCAGCCTGCTACGAATGCCTGCTCAGCTATGCCAACCAACGGGAAGCGCTGCAGCTTGACCGCTATCAGATCCGGGATCTTTTGGGCCTGCTGGTCAACAGCCGCACCGAGCTGCGCTCCCTGGGTCGCTCCCGCCAAGAGCACCTGGAGTGGCTGCGCCAGCTCCTGGACCCTCGCTCTGAACTGGAGCGCCGCTTTCTCGAAACGCTGGCAGCAGGAGGGTATCGGCTGCCTGAGGATGCCCAGAAAGCCATTGCCGATCCCGACTGCGTCGTTGACTTCTTCTACAGCCCCAACATCTGCATCTTCTGCGATGGCCCAGTCCACGACCAGCCTGCCCAAGCGGAACGGGATCGCCAACTGCGCTCGCAGCTGCAGGGACGGGGCTACCGCGTGCTTGTTCTGCGCTACAACCAAGATTTGCAAGAGCAGCTGGCTCGCTACCCAGAAGTATTTGGCAAGGGCAGCTAGGTCGTGTTGATCTTATGTTAGGATAGAGAGAACAATTTATAGAGGAAAGAGGATGAAGTTGGTTTTTTTAGATGAAAACAAATGGCAGA
>NZ_JBSSBO010000089.1:0-2674 GCF_054058915.1 Thermostichus sp. MS-CIW-41 | reverse complement strand
CTTGGCTCATAAGTTCATTGTACTTCATCAAAGCGCATTCCTCCCGGCACTGACCCTACGGGTACAGTGCGGGGCTCCTGCGATTTCTAGCTGACTGGCTGGCCGGCCTTTTTCCCCAGCAGGGATCCCTTGTTTTGCCTACCCTTTTACAAGAATCTGAAGAAAATCCAAAACCCCTCAGCCAGACCAGTTCCTCAGCATCTGGCTAATGGTTCTGCAGATGATCCGCAGGGTCATGGAGCGCAGCAGGATCCCCATCTGAAGGTCTGTCTCCGGCAATTCAAATCGCTCCGCCTGGCCCGCCACCGTCAAAGTTAGGGTGGATCCCCGCTGCAGGAAGAGGGCGCCGCCGGGGTTGAGATCCCGTTTCAGGGTTTGCAGCTCTTGATCGGAGGGATCCCGCAGCACCACCAGATCGCTGCCTTCGTAGGCCAAGCCCTCCCGCTCCAGGGTCTCTTCGTCGGCTTCCGCCAAAAGCAGATCCAGTTGGGGATGGCGCAGCAGGGTTTTCACCTGGCGAAAGAGGCTGCCCTGCAGGGGTCTAGAGCTGTGGTTTAGCAGCACGCCCTCCCGACAGACGGATCCCACACATGCGTTGGGGCGGTGGGACAAAATATGCTCCACCAAGGTGTGCGCCTCCGCCAAGGTGAGGCGGTTGAAGGTCAAAATCGGGATGCGGGCCGTCTTGGGAAACAGATGGTCGAGGATTGCCCCCGGCACATCCACTCCCGCGCCAATGGCAGGTTTTTGGTGCATGAGCACACCTGGCGCAGCATTGATCTCGATGATCCCCAGGGATCCCTCCTTCCAGGAGCGCTCCAGGCTGGGGGCAATGACATCGATGCCCAAGCACACCAGCGAGAACTGCTGGGCAATGGTTTGGGCCAAAACCACGTTGTCGGGATGGACGGTGGCCGTGACATCGCGGCTCACTCCTCCCGCCGAGAGATTGGATACCTTGCGCAGATAGACCGTCCGCCCCGGTTCCAGCACACTGTCCACTGTCAAGCCTTGCTCTGCCAGAAAGCGCTCCATTGCCTCATCCCATTGGATCGGCCCTAGGGGAGAAGTGGGGGTATCCCAACGGGCGGGATCCCGGTTGGCCTGCTCGATGAGCTGCCCGATGGTGCTTCGGCCATCTCCCGTCACTGAGGCGGGGCGTCGTTCCGTGGCCGCCACAAAGCGGCCTCCCACACACAACAGGCGAAAATCGGTGCCCTGCAGATGCTTTTCCAGGATCAGTCGGATGGGCTCCTCAGGGGGAAGGGCTGCCACGGCTACCTCGTAGGCAAAGGCCAGTTCTTCTGGGGTTTGAATGCCAGCCGTCACCCCCATCCCCTTATGGCCGGCCACCGGCTTGAGCACCACCGGATAGCCGATTTCTTGCGCTTGCTGCAAAGCTTCTGCCAAAGAGGCGACCACCTCTCCCTGGGGCACGGGGAACCCTTGCGCCGCCAGAAAGGCTTTGCAATCGTCTTTGCGGGTGGTGAAGTCAGAGTCGAGATGGCTGTCGCAGTGAAAGGTGGTGGCCACCCCTCGCACCTGGTTGCGACCATAGCCATACTGCATCACCCCTTCATCCCATAGGTAGTAGGTAGGGATCCCGCGTTCGTGAGCAGCCCGCAAGAGGGCATAGACCGTCGGCCCGCCGTACACCGAGTCGCGAAACAATTGCTGCAGGCGGCGCATCTCCCCTTCAACGTCGAAGGGCTCCCCTTGGGCGATGGCTTCCAGCCAATCCCAAGCAAAATAAACCGCGGCACGAGTGGTACGGCCATGCAAGGTCTGCACCGCGATGCGCACATACTCTGGAAACAGGTGACAGCTCCACTTCTGCAAGTGGAGATCCATCTGCAACCGGTTCACCTCCGTCACCAGCCGGGCAAACAAGTGGGCGTAGGAAGGATAAGATCCCTCCTGCAACTGGGGAAAGTAGAAGCAGACCTTGGACAGGTAGACATCGATGGGCAGCGGCTGTGGGCACTGGGTAAGGGCAAAGTCGAAGGTGAAAGCGGCTGTGTTGAGATAGGGGTTAGGGCCGAGATAATGCTTCAAGTTGAAAATGTCGAAAACATCCGACTCGCGCGCGTTGATGCGGGGCACGCCCGCCGCCTCCTGCAAAACCATAACCGGCCTCAAGAGAAGGGAAACAACGACCTCAGCGCGGGGAAAACCCAGCTCTCCCGGCTGGGGCCGCTTCCATTATTCCCGATCCGGCCCCCATCCCCGGCGGCTTGCCCTCGCAGCACAAGGGATCCCAGCTAGCCTTTTGCTGGTCAATTAACAGTTGCCTGACAGGCAACTTGGTAACTTGGAAAACCCTTCCCACCCTCTGATCGGGTTGGGGTTATTTCGAGTTGCAGTGCAACTGTTTGCCAATTCTGGGATCCCCTCTCCTCATAATGGGCAAGGGGCTGGGAGTGCTTGCCTGTAGCAGTGCTAGAGGAATACCTCAGACTTAGACTTGTTCGGAATCACCTAACGATGGGACTAGGTTGTGTTGATCTTTCATTTGAGCCAAAAGAGAGCACTGACGAGATAGAGAAAACTCAAGAAGTTCCTGGCCAATTTGTCAAAAGGAGAACATAGATGCCGGTACTGCTTTAACTTATGAAAAAAGCATTCGATTAAATGCCTCTCTTGATACAGATGCTTGTCATAATGCCGCTGCGTC
>NZ_JBSSBO010000088.1:0-2680 GCF_054058915.1 Thermostichus sp. MS-CIW-41 | reverse complement strand
TGATTGGGTTAGGGTGGTGGGCCTGGCACCGAGCTAGGTTGCCAGCAGGTCGCCCTGCCAGTAGGTTCGCCGCTGATGCGTTTCACGTCCGAGTTCGGGATGGGTCGGCGTGGTTCCACATCGCCATAGGCACCAGGACAATACTAGCCACCCTGAAAGCTGCATAGCCAAGCGGTAGAACAACCGGTGAATCAGGTCAAGCGGACGGTCTATTAGGACCCCTCGGCTGCATGCATTGCTGCACTTCCACCTAGAGCCTATTGCCGGGTCGTCTTCCCGGGACCTTCACAGAGGACTCATCTTGAGGTGGGCTTCCCACTTAGATGCTTTCAGCGGTTATCCTCTCCGCACATGGCTACCCAGCGTCTACCGTTGGCACGATAACTGGTACACCAGCGGTGCGTCCCTCCCGGTCCTCTCGTACTAGGGAGAGCTCCTCTCAATCCTCTTGCGCCTGCACCGGATATGGACCGAACTGTCTCACGACGTTCTGAACCCAGCTCACGTACCGCTTTAATGGGCGAACAGCCCAACCCTTGGGACGTACTACCGCCCCAGGTTGCGATGAGCCGACATCGAGGTGCCAAACCTCCCCGTCGATGTGAACTCTTGGGGGAGATCAGCCTGTTATCCCTAGAGTAACTTTTATCCGTTGAGCGACGGCCCTTCCACTCAGCGCCGTCGGATCACTAAGGCCGACTTTCGTCCCTGCGCGACTTGTAGGTCTTGCAGTCAAGCTCCCTTCTGCCTTTGCACTCTACGGCTGATTTCCAACCAGCCTGAGGGAACCTTTGCACGCCTCCGTTACCTTTTAGGAGGCGACCGCCCCAGTCAAACTGCCCACCTGAAACTGTCTTTTCCCCCGCTGCCGGGCGGAAAGTTAGAATTCTAGCTCTGCCAGAGTGGTATCTCACCGGCGACTCCCCAACCCCCGCAAGGATTGGTTCTCCGTCTCCCACCTATCCTGCGCAAGCAAAGCCCGAACCCAATTCCAGGCTACAGTAAAGCTTCATAGGGTCTTTCTGTCCAGGTGCAGGTAGTCCGCATCTTCACAGACAAGTCTATTTCGCCGAGTCCCTCTCCGAGACAGCGCCCAGATCATTACGCCTTTCGTGCGGGTCGGAACTTACCCGACAAGGAATTTCGCTACCTTAGGACCGTTATAGTTACGGCCGCCGTTCACCGGGGCTTCGGTCGCCAGCTTCGCTTGCGCTAACCGACTTCCTTAACCTTCCGGCACTGGGCAGGCGTCAGCCCCTATACGTCGTCTTGCGACTTAGCAGAGACCTGTGTTTTTGGTAAACAGTTGCCTGGGCCCTTTCACTGCGACCAGCTTGCACTGGCACCCCTTCTCCCGAAGTTACGGGGTCATTTTGCCGAGTTCCTTAGAGAGGGTTCTCTCGCGCCCCTAGGTATCCTCTACCCACCCACCTGTGTCGGTTTCGGGTACGGGTGACAACTTTCATCGCCTACGAGCTTTTCTTGGCACTACCCTCAGCCACGCGGAGTCCGTAGACCCCTCCCAATCCAGTCAGGGTGTGGCCTGCTCTTGTGCGTCCCTCTTCAGCTCCAGTTGTCAGTCAGGGAATATCCACCCTGTCTCCATCGACTACGCCTGTCGGCCTCGCCTTAGGTCCCGACTAACCCCCCGCGGACGAGCCTTCCGGGGGAACCCTTGGGTTTTCGGGGCATTGGATTCTCACCAATGTTTGCGCTACTCAAGCCAACATTCTCACTTCCGCCTCGTCCACGTCTGCTTCCGCTGACGCTTCACCCTACTGCGGAACGCTCCCCTACCATCACCATCCACAACTTCGGCGCATCGCTTAGCCCCGTCCATTTTCGGCGCAAGGGCGCTTGACCAGTCAGCTGTTACGCACTGTTTAAAGGGTGGCTGCTTCTAAGCCAACCTCCTGGTTGTCTGGGCACCCCCACCTCCTTAATCACTGAGCGATGGCTTGGGGGCCTTAGTTGGTGGTCTGGGCTGTTTCCCTCTCGACGATGGAGCTTATCCCCCACCGTCTCACTGCCGACTAACCCTGGCGTATTCGCAGTTTGGTTCGATTTGGTACAGCTCTCGCCGCCCGCACCGATTCAGTGCTCTACCCCACCAGGTACCTGTCGACGCTGCGCCTCAACGCATTTCGGGGAGAACCAGCTAGCTCCGGGTTCGATTGGCATTTCACCCCTAACCACAGCTCATCCGATGATTTTTCAACATCAACCGGTTCGGCCCTCCACTTGGCTTTACCCAAGCTTCAGCCTGGCCATGGTTAGATCACCCAGGTTCGGGTCTACAGCATGGGACTCTCGCCCTCTTCAGACTCGGTTTCCCTTTGGCTCCGGCATTCCCGCCTTAACCTGCCCCACGCTGTAACTCGCTGGCTCATTCTTCAACAGGCACGCGGTCACCCGTTCAATCGGGCTCCCACTGCTTGTAGGCACACGGTTTCATGTTCTGTTTCACTCCCCTCCCGGGGTTCTTTTCACCTTTCCCTCACGGTACTGGTTCGCTATCGGTCACGCAGGAGTATTTAGCCTTACGAGATGGTTCTCGCCGATTCACACGGGATTTCCCCTGCCCCGTGCTACTCGGGATCCGGCCGGCGCCTTTGAGCTTTCGGCTACAGGACTTTCACCTTCTCTGGTGCAGCATTCCAGCTGCTTCCCCTAGCCCGCC
>NZ_JBSSBO010000087.1:0-2687 GCF_054058915.1 Thermostichus sp. MS-CIW-41 | reverse complement strand
CTCCGTCCCGCTAACGCGAATGGAAACAAACAGAATGCTATCGCTGCATAGTTGAACAGTGATGTTCAGCAGTGTTCAGCGTAAATGTATCAGACCCATTCCACTATGGCAGAGGAGAAGCCAAAAACCCACTCTCCGGCTTTTGCCAGGCATGCTCGCTATAGTGGAAGCCGAGTTGCGGGATAGATTCTGTGTTGCAGGCTTCTCCTTTCTTCCAGGCCGGGCGGATGGGCGCCTATCCCCTGGGCTCAGGCTGCTATCACTTCTCGGTGTGGGCGCCCTTGGTTGAGCAGGTGGAGCTGAAGCTGCTCAGCCCTGTCCAACGTTGCTTTACTCTAGTGCGGGATGAGCAGGGCTATTGGCAGGGGGAGGTGGACGGGATCCCGCCTGGGCCGGTGGACTATCTCTACCGTCTGCACACCCAGGCAGGGGTAGTGGAGCGACCAGACCCGGCCTCCCGCTGTCAACCGCATGGCGTTCATGGCCCCTCGCGGGTGGTGGATCCCCGCTTCGACTGGCAGGATCAGGGGTGGAAGGGGATCCCCCTGTCTCAGTGGATCCTCTACGAGCTGCATGTGGGCACCTTTACCCCTGAGGGCACCTTTGCCGCCCTGATCCCTCGCCTGCCGGAGTTGGTGGAGTTGGGGGTAAACGTGCTGGAGCTGATGCCGGTGGCCCAGTTTCCAGGAGAGCGCAACTGGGGCTACGACGGCGTCTACCCCTACGCGGTGCAGACCAGCTATGGAGGAGCGGCAGGCTTCAAAGCCCTAGTCAATGCCTGCCACCAACTGGGCTTGGCCGTCATCTTGGATGTGGTCTACAACCACCTGGGGCCGGAGGGGAACTACCTGCGGGATTTTGGCCCCTACTTCACCGACAAGTACCACACCCCTTGGGGGGATGCCCTCAACTTCGACGACCGCTATTCTGACGGCGTGCGAGAGTTTTTCCTACAAAACGCCGAGTACTGGCTGGAGGAGTTTCATCTCGATGGGCTGCGGCTGGACGCGGTGCATGCCATCTACGACTTCGGCGCCTACCCCTTCTTGCAGGAATTGGCAGAGCAGGTGGATGCCCTAGAAGCTCGCACTGGCCGGCCCAGGGTTCTCATTGCCGAAAGCGACCTCAACGATGTCCGCCTCATCACCCCCCGAGAGCAAGGGGGCTACGGGCTAGATGCCCAGTGGTGCGATGACTTCCACCACTCACTTCACACCCTGCTTACCGGGGAAAAGACAGGCTACTACCAGGACTTTGGCGAATTGGAGCACCTGGCCAAGGCTTACCGGGAGAGCTACGTTTATTCTGGCCAGTACTCCTGCTACCGCGCCAGGCGTCACGGCAACTCCGCTGTTGGGCGACCGGGATCCCAATTTGTTGTCTGCATTCAAAACCACGACCAGGTGGGCAACCGCAGGCTGGGAGAGCGCCTTAGCCAGCTCACCTCTTTCGAGGGCCTCAAATTGGCTGCCGCTGCCCTGCTGCTAGCTCCCATGCTGCCGCTGCTGTTTATGGGGGAAGAGTATGGGGAAGTGGCGCCATTTCTGTATTTTGTCAGCCACGGGGATCCCGACCTGGTGGAAGCGGTGCGCCAAGGACGCCGCCGCGAGTTCAGCGCCTTTGCCTGGCAGGGAGAGCCGCCGGATCCCCAAGCTGAAGAGACTTTCCTGCGCTCCAAGCTGAATTGGGACTTGAAAAAAGCCGGTCACCACCAGGTTCTCTGGAAGTGGTACCAGGCCCTGATCCAGCTGCGCAAAACCCAGCCGGCCCTCCAGCATCTGGAGCGGGACGGGGTGGAAGTGGAGCTCTTTTCCAACTCTGGCCTAGCTCTGCACCGCCGCCAGGGATCCCAGGCTTTGCTTGCCCTTTTCAATTTCAGCCCCGATCAGCCAGTCACCTATACCCAATGGCCCAGCGGCACCTGGGAAAAACTTTTGGACAGCCATGAGACCCAGTGGTTGGGCAAGGGATCCCAACTGCCGGCAGAAAGCCAAGGGGATCCGGTTGAGGTACTGGGCTATGGGGTGGGCCTCTATGGTGCTTTGCACCGCTAACGCAGATGGCTGCGGCCAGAAGGGAAATCTCGACCGCTCCAGACCTGGCAAACGGAAACGGTCTAGCCGATCTTCGCGCCGCGGAAATAGAGGGAGTCAGGCAAGGGCCTGCGGGCGAGGCTGGGATTTTGGGAAGGTTTGCTCACCGGTTGGCCGCGATAGGTCAGCTTGGGCTTGGCAGGGTTGCCCGTAGGAGCAGCCTCTGGTTGGGACTGCACGGGTACGCCCGGCGACAGTTGAGCCCACACTTCCGCGTGATTCTCAAACTGCACCACAATGCTAAGAAATCCCCTTTCAATGTCGGCGCGACAGGCAGATATCGCGTCTTGGGCGCGTTTGTACACTTGCCGAAGGGCGTAGAAGTGATTCTGAAACTTGATCACCTCCACCAAACCCTGAGGAGTCGAAGCCCAGAAGCCACTGTCTGTATCGCTGTAGTCGAGAATAACCATGGCTAACTCCTACAGTAAACTACCCGACTCCGACCGCTAAAGCGTTACGGAGCGGGCTTTCAGTAGCCCTGAGCCTGCTCTGCTCCACCAGAGAACAAAACAGGCCCGAACCTCTAGGCTGGTTTACGGCAGCCCCCAAAAGCGCAATCACCTTCGCACCGTTAAAATCCGCATCCCCTTC
>NZ_JBSSBO010000086.1:0-2750 GCF_054058915.1 Thermostichus sp. MS-CIW-41 | reverse complement strand
AGACTTTTGACCAGCAAACCTATAAGGAGGCGGGCTTTCCTCCCGACACCAAGCCTGCGGCTATGGTGCGGGCCTCCAGCCCGAAAATTTGGTGAGCTTTCTGGGAAGGGATCAGTCTTGGATGTACTCCTCGCCAGAGATCAGGGCAGCTTCGGCTTTTTGAAACTCCCTTCCCAAGTAGGCCGCATGGCTGAGCTGGGAGACCACTCTCTCCTGCTCCTTTTCAAAGATCTGTACACACAGTTCTTTGGCCGTGCGCCCAACATACACCCGTTCAGGGGATCGGTTGACGGAGCCCTTGGCCGGGATCACAGCTCCTGTCTCCGGATCGGTGGCCAGCCCCCGCTCGTTGATGACGGTGCTGTAGTACTTGGCGCAAATGAGGTTCTGCTCCCGATCCAAGTAGATGACGAAATAGCCCGCCGGATCCAGATCCAGGGGTCGGCGGGAGAGATGGTCGTCAATACTGCGAATCTGCTCGCTCAGGGGATTGGAGGAAGGGGACATAGAACGGCTGACCCAGAACCACACAGGACGTAGCCGAGACTACCTTTGGCTGCTCTCATTGTGGCAGATGAACCCAATCTTTGGGCAGCCTTTGGGGTGGTTGACTTCCTTCCCAGCTTGAACGGTGGGGCTGGTCATATACCCGATGAAGGGGATCCTGTGCGGGCCATCCACCTGAGGTCTCAGAGCTTGGATTAGCGCGGGGCAACCCGATAGAATCGGGTGGCCGTCACCCACTGGTCGGAAGGGATCCCCTCGACGATGATGGCGCGGGCAATGGCATTGCCCAGTTGGGATCCCCGCACCCGCACGTCGGCAAAGGAGCCACTCTGCTCAAAAGAGGCAATCTCCTGGAAGTTGAGAGGACGGGGAGAGGCCACCGCTAACACCTGGGCTTGGCCGAAGGGTGGAGCGATGGTCAACCGATAGCTGGCCCCTGGCGGCGGGAAGGTGCGCACTTCTCCGGCCCGCAGAAACTCGTTGCCGCCGGAAAAGCGGTTGGGCAAAATCAGATGGGTACGGCCATCGGCTTGGATGCTGAACAGGTAAACGTAGGCATCGCGGTTGGTGCTCAGGGTAATGGCAATCGGCTCGCCAGGCCGGTAGATGGGGTTAGACCCGTGCCGATCCAGCTCCAGATTCACCCGCAGGTCGGAAGGAACGGGGTTGACAATGATGGAGCGGGTGCCAACATCCAACTGACGAGTATCGGCCAGTTGCAGCCTTTGTAAAGGAGGGTAGATGCCCAGGGTTTGCGGAAAAACAGCGGTGGTCGGAGCCACAGACAGCCCCAAAGCCAGCGGTAGGAAAAGCAGTTTGGCATTCATGGTTCACACCCAATCAATGGCTATGTTCATCCTAGGAAGGGGCGCAGGTTATGCGGGTCAGGCTTTGCGCAATCTCCAATCTCTTGCCGCGGCAGTTTCTCCTGCTGCAGATGGCACCCCCAAGAGGGAAAAGACGGTAAACCAGCGGGGGCACGGCTCTGTTCTCGGTACCTGGGATGGGAATTGGGAGCCACCGGTTTGGCAAGGGTTAATCTACAGGTAAGGGATCCCTTCCTCATGCCAGCTTCCCAGTCAACCCCCAACTTGCTCATGGCTCACGACAGCTACCAAGAAGGCATCGCAGCGGTACAAGCGGGCGATTTCCAGGCTGCCATCCGGGCATTTCGGCAGGCGGTTGCTGCCGATCCAACCCATACCGAAGCTCGTTACAAGCTGGCCTGGGTACTGGGCATGAGCGGCTATCTGGATCCGGCCCTGGCAGAGCTGGAAGCCGTTTTGGCGGCAGATCCCAACCATGTGGCAGCCCATTACAATCGAGGGGCCCTCCTCTTGCAAAAGGCCCAACTGGAAGCAGATGAGGACGGACAAATCGATCTGGCCGTTCTGCAACAGGCGGAAGCAGCCTTTCAAGCGGTGATGCGCTTGGATCCGACCGACCAACGGGCCTTTGCCTTCCTCAATTTGGTCAAGCGGGCCATTCGCAACCATCAGGCGTCCACTCAGGTCTCTAGCGGCAGTGGCGGGTAAACCCCTGCACCAAGACTTCAATCGGCGCAATGCTGGGATCCCCCAGCTCAGCCTCTGCCTCTTGAGAGACCTGTTGCACCACTGCCGGTGACAGTTGCAGCTTTTCCACCAACTGCCGAAAAGCATCCAGCTCTTCCAGATTCACCACGGGCTCCTCCGGGCTGCGAGCGCTGGCGGCAATCACCAGGTAGCCCAACTTGAGGATGAGACGCTTCTCGGCCTCATCGCCGATTTTCGACAGCACCTCCTCCAACGGGACTTGCTGCACTAGGTACTGGCGGATCTCTTGCGCCAAGCTGGCCCGCTGGTCGGGATCCGAAGCAAAATGCTGAGAGAGTTGCTGGGCGATGAGTTCTACTTCCGCAGCCTCTAGCGCACCATCAGACCAGGCCATCGCAGTGACGGCTCGCAGCAGATTCATCTGCTTGGGAGTAATGCCGGGCGGGGGTGGAGTGGGCATATATCCTCCTGGGGTGGCTTATCTGCCAGTGTAGAAGGGGATCCTGGACCCTTCTGGTTAAGTTTGGTATCTGCTCGATGGCTGCTGGCTTTGGCTCAAGTCAAGATAGGTGCCGCCTACCCGGTCGAAGGGGGGCTTTTGCCGAGGGGATCCGATACAGCCTGTTAAGGGCTCAAGGGGTACAATAGCAGCACTTAGCAAACCAACTTCGGAAGGAGGATGGATTGATCAGTAGTAAAGAAGTCTTC
>NZ_JBSSBO010000085.1:0-2909 GCF_054058915.1 Thermostichus sp. MS-CIW-41 | reverse complement strand
ACAACTCTTTGCCGCAAATCCAAAGAATGAGTCGGCATTCCTTTCTCTCCTTCCTCTTGAATACCTGTACCCTATTTTAAATTAAAAGGCTGTAATCCGGGAAATTGTCGAGAGATTGGAATCTCATCCCGACTCATGCTAGGAGCATGCACAATTGCTCTCAGTTGTGCGTTGTGTAAGTGTGTAAGTTTTGAGCAAGATCTGCCGTCGTTTGCAAGCAAGGCTAGGTTTCTAGCAGGGATCGGAAGCAGCCCTTACCTCTTGGCGCAAAATGGCTTCCACCAGCTTATCTAAAGCCTCTAGATCAGATAGATCATAGTTTTTTTCCCAGAGGATTTGGTTAATGCTGGACTCCTGCTGCAGAGTTAAAACCGAAGATTGTAAAACCTCATCGATGATCTGGCGAATGCTCATCTTAACCTCGCAATCGTGAGAAGAATTGATGGCTTTAGCTCATAAGCCTAGAATGCTGGAAACGCTCTGCGATAGCCATCGTGAGGATCACGTATTTTGACATCAGAATCTGGGGCGACTCATCCAAACCCTTTCGGGGAAATCGCCAATAGTACTTTTACGGACTTGAGCTATGGATGGCGCTGAAGTCTGCGAACTTCTCAGGATCTTCTGAGACAGACCTGCTCCCCATTGAGGGCAGCTTGGGCCTCACCCTCTGTGGCGAAGGCGGTACGAATGATGCGCTCACCGGGATGGCGATCCCTTGCCGAAAGGCCGAGATCCCGAACCACAAATGAGCGTTGGATCCAGCGGTCGAAGCCATCGTAGCGGGGAGAGAAGGCAGTCCGTCCGTGGACGGTGCGGCGATTGTCAATACAGAGCAGATCCCCTGTTTCCAGCTTGATGCCTCGGTAGACAGCGTGGATTCCCTTCCTCAGGGCTTCTAGAGCCAGACTGGCTTCGGGGGTGAGCCCCACCATCAGGTCTTCGTCGTAGTTCCAGAAGGGATCCTCTCGACGGCCATACAGCACCGGCAAAATGGGTCCATTGATCAGGGCTTGCCGGTTGCCGAAGGAGTAGTCGATGCCAGTGCGATACAGGGGTTCAAACAGCAGCTCCCGCTCTCGCTCTCCTAGCAGAGGCAGGACATGACGGATGCTGGCGTAGGTGGTTTCCGCCACACGATCATGGTCGGGGCGCAGGCAAAACAGCAGCAAAAACTCCGGTGAGTGGGGATGAAAAACCGTCTCGCGGTGAAACTGCAGCCGGGTGCGGGATCCCTCAGAAGATTGCACTTCTTCGCTGCCGGGAGTAGGCACCAAGTTTTGAAACAAATCCCCGTTTTTTTCTTGGATGTAGGAGACCAAATGCCCCAAGCGGCTGCCGATCATTGCCAAGCAGCGTTCGCTGACAAAAGTGGTTTTCTCCTCAGAGCGCTGCGCCAGAGCCGGTGTGCGGGTATGGTCTAGTCCGGGATCCACGGGCAAGCCCCGCAGCAGCAGGATCCCTTCCGAATTGGAATACAACTGAAACTCCAGCAAGGCCCGCCGCAGATAACGGGGCAGCTCATCTGCCCGCATCTCGCAGTCCAGGAGAAATTCCTCTGTTTCCCGGTAGGGATCGGGCCCAGGTGCCAAAAACAGGTTTATCGTCTTTTCATCAAAGCCCCGACAATCGATCAGCAGGCATCCTTTTTCAAGCTGTGAAGTCTTCATCACGATCCCTCACCACCCACTGCCCTAGTCATAGCAGCCACAGCAACTTTTGAGCAGGGATCCTACACTCAAAACCCAATCTCGGCGAGTGTAGCGCACCACCCCTCTGTAGGCTGTGTGAGAACCTCAGTCGGGGGTAGGGCAGAGTTTTGCCTGCTGCATCAGAAGTTAACTGGGGATCCCCTGTCTGGGCAAGATGTCCATTAGGATGGGTTCCAGCGGCTGGCCAGCGCAGGGAACCGGCGTGAGGTGGGCAAGTGGGATCTGCCGAGCGCTGGGTTATGGGGAAAGCTTCAACAAACTCGCAGGCGAGGTTGCAACACCATGGCACCAACTTGGCAAACCGATGGGCATACTTGGTTCCTTCTGCCCGCTCAACCCCGCGCCGTCGTTCACTTTCTGGGTGGAGCTTTTGTGGGAGCTGCCCCGCAAGTGTTCTACAGCCGCCTGCTGGAAGAACTGGCCCGTATGGGCATGGCCGTTGTTGCTACTCCCTACACCACAGATATCGATCACGCCCAACTGGCGCTCAACGCAGCCCAATCTTTGCACAGAAGCCTGCAAAGCAAGGGTTTGCTGGAGTTGCCCCTGTTTGGTTTGGGTCATAGCCTGGGCTGTAAGTTGCAGATCCTCTCTTGTCTAGCCGTTCCTTCTCTGGGATCCCAGCGGCGAGGCAATATTTTCCTGGCCTACAGCAATGCTGGGTTGGATCGGGCTTTGCCATTGCTGCGGCTGTTGGCCCAAGCTTGGCCTCAACAACAGCTTGCCGATCTGTGGCGGATGTGGATGGGATCCTCCTCGCCACCTGTGAATCTGTGGTTAGAGTTCGAGCCTTCCCCAGCAGAAACCAACCGCTTAATTGAGGAGCAGTATCCGGTTAGAAACAACCTGCTTGTGGAATTTCGACAGGATGATATTGACGACATTCCTCTGCTCTACCAACAGCTTTGCCGCAAGTATCAAGGCTATACCGAGTGGCAGCATCTCGAGGGGGATCACCTCACTCCACTGGGTTTTAGCTACCCTTTCCAAGTCGGGCAAGAGTTCAGCCCCATCGATGCTTTTGGACAGTTGATCTACCAGAACCTACTGGCCCCCAATCACCAGATGATTCGAAGCATCCGAGCCTGGCTAGCAACCCAATTGGCCTAGGTTGTGTTGATCTTTCATTTGAGCCAAAAGAGAGCACTGACGAGATAGAGAAAACTCAAGAAGTTCCTGGCCAATTTGTCAAAACGA
>NZ_JBSSBO010000084.1:0-3493 GCF_054058915.1 Thermostichus sp. MS-CIW-41 | reverse complement strand
AAAGAACTGCTTCAATAAACTGTTTGCAGTTTGCTTCTTTCCCAATGTTAACTCTCTCTTCTGTCTGTAAAAAAGCCAATATCTTCTGCCATTTGCTTTCATCTAAAAAAACCAACTTCATCCTCTTTCCTCTATAAATTATTCTCTCTATCCTAACATAAGATCAACACGACCTAGCGAAGGGCGCTCAGAAGCACAACATCCATAACCAGCAGCGCCCCGGCAAAGGCCAGCAGGCTGCGCACGATCTGGCGCTCTTGCTTAGAACGATGGGATCCACCCACACGAAGCCATTTCAGAGATTGGGGAAGGCGGTACAGCATAGGAGATTCGGCGGAACCCTAGGGTGATCATGCCCTATTTTGTGGGGTTTGGATTCCCCACGCTGGGGGGGAGAAACGGCTAGCCCTGAGGGGCAATTCCCTCTAGAGTGAGGGTTAGTCCATTGCCCCTGTCTATGACCACTCCCTTGACCCAAGCCGAAACCGTTTTGCAAAGGTGCTGGGATCATTGGCAATCTCTGGCCAGCCGTCGGGATTTACAACCGGAGTTCAGGGCTCTATCCACTTTGCGCAAGCGCCTCACCGCGCGGCTGTTTTCCATTGCGGTGTTTGGGCTGGTCAACCGTGGCAAGTCGGCCGTCCTGAACGCCCTAACCGGCGAGGAGCGATTGAAGGTGGGCCCCCTCAATGGGGTCACTCAGCAGCCCCAATCCCTGCTGTGGCAGCCGGGGCCAGGGATCCCTTGGCGAGTGAAGCTGGTGGATACTCCGGGTTTGAACGAAGTGGAAGGAGAAGCCCGCGAACAGTTGGCCTGGGATGTGGCCCGCTCGGCGGATTTGATCGTGTTTGTCATCGCCACCGACCTGACCCAGTTGGAATACCAAGCTCTCTCGGAGCTGCGCACTCTATACAAGCCCATCCTGCTGGTGTTGAACAAATGCGATCTCTACTCCGAAGCGGAGTTGCAGGCCATTTGTGCCCAGATCAGCCGCCACCTGGGCTGGGTATCGCCACAGGAGATTTTGACCGTGGCCGCCTGCCCAAAACCCCTGAAAGTCCGCACCCACTGGCCGGATGGCCGCATTACTTTGGAATGGGAACGGCCTGCACCCCAAATTGAAGCCTTGCGGGGGCGAATTCTGCAGATTTTGCAAACCGAGGCGGGATCCCTCCTGGCTTTGAATGTGTTGAAGCGGCTGGATCGGGTTCAGGCTCAGATTTTGGAAAAACAGTGGCAGCATCATGCCCGCTTTGTGGAGCAATGGGGCCAAGCTGTCGCCCTCGGCAAGGGGATTGTGGTGGGCTTGGCTCCGCTGGGGTTGGATTTGCTGTTGGCCCCACTGCTGGATGGCCTTTGGCTGTTGGGCTTGGGAGTGCGGCTTCACCTACCCCGGACGGCCTTGTGGAGGGGGCTAGTCTCCTTTCGCGAGGGGCTGTGGCGACCGCTGCTGCTCAATGGGGCTCTGCTGCTGCTGGCGGAAGGGGTGAGTTCCTGGCTGTGGGGAGACTGGGGCAACGGCCTTTTGCCGGGTCTGGTGGCGGGGGTCAGCCTGTATCGCCTGGGATCCCTGGCGCCACAGGTGCTCAGCCGGTTTGCAGCCCGAGCGTTCGGCCTGGAAGCGGGCCTTCGTGCCTTGATCGGACGGGAAAGGTTGGCCATGACAGACTGCACAGCCTCTCTGCCAAGCTCCCTGGCCTAGTTCTCAACCATTTCGGCAGCGTGGTAGGAGCTGCGCACCAATGGCCCTGAGCGCACCTGGCGAAACCCCATCTGGCGGGCTATCTGGCCCAGCTCGGCAAACTCTTCCGGAGTCCAGTAGCGTTCCACAGGGCGATGGGCCAAGGAAGGTTGTAGGTATTGCCCCAGGGTCAGACGGTCGCATCCCACCGCCAGCAGATCCCGGAAAGTTTCCAGCACTTCTGCGCGGGTCTCCCCATGCCCCAACATCAGTCCAGACTTGGTGGGTAATCCGGGATTCAGCTCCTTGACCGTTCGTAAAACCCGCAAGGACAAGTCGTAGCCGGAACTGCGCCGTACTGCCTGGGAGAGCCGTCGTACCGTTTCGATGTTGTGGTTGTAGCAGACAGGCTGAGCGGCCACCACACGGGCAATGCACTCGCGATCCCCGCGAAAGTCGGGGGTGAGCACCTCGATCTGGGTGCCGGGGCAGCGCCGCCGAATTGCCTCCATGACCTCCACAAAGCGACCGGATCCCTGGTCGGGCAGATCGTCGCGGGCCACCGAGGTGAGTACCACATAGCTGAGCCCCAGCAGCTCAACCGCCTCGGCCACTTTCTCCGGCTCTGTGGGATCCAACGGTGCGGGCCGTCCACTGGCCACCTGGCAAAAAGAGCAGGCGCGGGTACAGATCCCTCCCATCAGCAGAAATGTAGCGGTTTTTTGGCTGTAGCACTCGGCTCGATTTGGACAGCGCCCCTCCTCACAAATGGTGTGCAGGCCCCGCTGCTTGATCACCTGCTGCACCGCTGAAGTCTCGCTGGCTTTGCCGATGGAACGCTTGACCCAACTGGGAAGAGGGCTAACCGACATAGGGAGAACCGTTGCGTTAACTGGGTATCGGCAACAAGACTGCGCCCCTCTACAGCCGAAGGATGCAGCGCCTGCTCTGCCATTCTGACATGATGAAGCTCTGGGTTCCGAAAAGGGGAGGCCGAAGTCTTTGGGTCGACGGACTTCTCGGCTCGCACCAGCGGGACAAAGTCCTCCCAAAGCTCAGCCCTGTTCAGGGTTGCATAGGTCTTTCGGGGAGATTAAGCCACCTGGGGTGTGGTCAGCATTTGGTTGACGATGCGCTGCACAATCTGGAAGCCGGTCACCGCCTGCCAACCCAAGATCGCCAGGATCACCACGTTTAATAGGACATGCACATTACGCGCCCAGACCTTTTGCCCGTCTTTCATCAGCGGTGCTAGAGCCGCAGAGCTGGCCACCAAGGCCACAATGCCCAACCCAGCCAGCAGGTGAGGCCCAACAAACAGCTTGCCATTGTTCAGGTAGGTAACCCCCATGCCGCCCAGCGCCCCGAACACCATCAACACCAAGAACAGGGATCCGGCGAGGAAATGCCGCTGACCAAACTTCCCTTTGATCAGCTCCTTGCGTTCTTCTGCTGAGGCAGTGCGCACCCGTCGCGCTTGCAGACCCAGGTAAAGGGCATACAGGGCCAGCGCAAATGCCAAAATCATCAGCACAGGATGAAAGAAAGGCAAGGCCAGTTCTAGCCAGCGAGGAAGTTGAATGCTCATAGAGATCGCAGGATGGAAGAGGAAGACGCCCCCAAATTAACATGAGTTAACGTAAACTACCCGACCCTGACTGCTTCGCAGTACAGGGCAGGCTTTCGGTAGCCCTGCAGTTGGCAAGCCAACCACGGGCCTCTAGGCTGGTTTACAGCAGCCCCCAAAAGCGCAATCACATTCGCACCATTCAAATCCGCATCCCCTTCCCATCCACAGTGTCCACACTTAAA
>NZ_JBSSBO010000083.1:0-3810 GCF_054058915.1 Thermostichus sp. MS-CIW-41 | reverse complement strand
CAGACCTGCCACCGGTGTTTGCACATCCATCCCGATCCTGCGCAATCCTACCGCAGTGGCAAGTCGTTCAAGTGTGGACACTGTGGATGGGAAGGGGATGCGGATTTGAATGGTGCGAATGTGATTGCGCTCTTGGGGGCTGCTGTAAACCAGCCTAGAGGTCCGGGCTTGTTTTGTTCTCTGGTAGAGCAGAACAGGCTCAGGGCTACTGAAAGCTCGCTCCGTACCGCTTAGCGGTCGGAGCCGGGTAGTTTACCTTTCGACCTCATTTCGACCTCATTATTACCTCATTATTTTGTAGATTTTGTAGCTCGGCTGGGTTGAGCAGAAAGAGCGCTGGGAAGCGCAACCCGTCCAAGGAGGTCGGAGCCGGAAGCCAGTTGGACAGGTTAAGGTGAAGAGACTGTTAAGATTCTTATGGTTTTGCTGTTGCCAAGGCAACACCGCACCAACTAACATCTCGCTACACTGCGACCGCTCATGATTCATCCTCTGCTGCAACGGCTGCACCAATCCACCCTGACCCCGCTGCGGGATATCCACTGGACGCCGGAATTGTTCGGAATCCTCTTGGTGTACTTTGTGCAGGGGGCGGTGGGGCTGGCACGGCTGGCCACCAGCTTTTACCTGAAGGATAGCTTGGGCCTCAGCCCGTCTCAGGTGGCGGCGTTGATGGGCGTTGCCATGAGCCCCTGGATCCTCAAGCCCCTCTACGGCCTGCTGTCGGATACCGTACCGGTGGCGGGCTATCGGCGTCGTCCCTACCTCTTGTTGTCAGGGCTTCTGGGGTGTGGGGCTTGGCTGGGGATGGCTCTGTGGGCACCGACGGCTGGTCTGGCCACCCTGTGGATGGTTTTGGGATCCCTGGCGGTGGCGGTAGGGGATGTAATCGTAGATTCGCTGGTGGTGGAGCGGGTACACGGCAGTGACTGGGCGGGGACGGGCACGCTGCAATCTTTAACTTGGGGAGCAACGGCCTTGGGATCCCTGCTCACCGCCTATTTGGGAGGAGCGCTCTTGGCCCATTATCCGCCGCAGGTGGTGTTTGGCCTGACAGCCTTGTTGCCGTTGTTCATCGCTCTGGCAGCTTGGGTTATCGCCGATCAACCGGTGGTGTTGTCTCAGGGCTGGGATCCCTTGCAACAACAGGTGGGGCAGGTGTGGCGGACGCTGCGGCAACCCAGCATTTTGCTGCCGGTGCTGTTTGTGTTTGTTTGGCAGGCCACTCCCAGCGCCGATGCGGCTCTTTTTTACTTTGTCACCAACGATCTCGGCTTTGGGCCGGAATTTTTGGGTCAGGTGCGCTTGGTAACCAGCATCGCCAGTTTGCTGGGGGTAGGGATCTTCCAAGTGTACCTGCGGCGGCTCCCACTGCGGCCCCTGTTCGGCTGGATGACGGTGATCTCGGCAGGGTTGGGCCTGACCAGCCTTATCTTGGTCTATCACCTCAACCGGGATTGGGGTATCGACGATCATTGGTTTAGCTTGGGGGACAGCCTGGTGCTGACGGTGGCAGGACAAATTGCCTTTATGCCGGTGTTGGTCTTGGCCGCCCGCCTCTGCCCCCCTGGGATCGAGGCCACCCTCTTTGCCCTGCTGATGTCGGCCTTTAATTTGGCGGGGTTTCTCTCCCAAGAGCTGGGATCCCTGCTGATGCATGGGCTGGGGGTAACGGAGACCGATTTCAGCCGGCTGGGGCTGCTGCTGATCCTGACCAACCTTTCTACCCTCTTGCCCCTGCCGTTTTTGGGCTGGCTGCCGGAAGAGAGCATAACCCTTGGCGGAGCAGAACTGGAGGCGGAAGCCCATGCCTCTCTGGAATCCTTTCTGCGGGATGTGCAGGCAGAAGAAGCGGAGACAGCCTTGGCGATGGAAGGGGTCTCTCTGGCCGAAACCGACCCAACCTAAAGAGACTCTGTCTGGCCTCGGGAAAGGCATACAGCCTCGGTGTCCAGCCGCTAAGATGGAGGGATGAGCTGGGTAGCCCCCACAACTCACTCGGATCTTTCACTTCAGGAGGGGACCGTGCTTCATCGTAGGATCTATCAACTCAGCCGCGAAGGCAAGGATGTGTGGATCTATCTGCGGGATCAGGGACGCTGGCTGGAACGGGCCAAGATCCTCGATATCGAAGGGGACACCATCCTAGTTCGCTACGAGACAGAAGATGAGGAGGAGATCTGCTCCTGGGAGGAGATGATTCGCCTGGAAAGCATTGGAGCTGTTGCTCAGCGCCTTTCCACCATTCCCAAGGGGATGCTCAGCACGTCAGATTTGCTCACCTCAGAAGACTGCCCTCCGGCTGAATTGCTGCATCCGCCACTGTTGCCTACCGAAGGAGAAGATCATCCCAGCAGCGAGCGCCTCGTGGAGGATTACTACCTGGATCGGGAGGCTCCTGCCGAGCTGCCGGTGCGCTCCAGTGGGGAAGATCTCAAACGGGCGGATCGTGCCCGGCACGATGCTGAAGGCACGGATTGAGTTCTCCGTTTGCCAGAGCGGCGCAGAAGAGCGCTTGACATCCTCAGGTTCAGACGCCAGCTCAGAAGCCTAGAGGTGGATGGCCCGGCCACGGCCAGAAAAGTTCTCTAGAGTTCACCTTGGCAGATGAAGGGGATCCCAAGGGCGGGATCTACTTTGCCAGGCCCTCAGTTGTGCAGGGTCGGATGGTCAGTGGGCCGTAGAACTCCTCTTGGCACAGCTCCACCTGAGAGCGGGCAGCCATTAGCAGCAATGACCAGAAGACTTGAATGGGGTGAATGGTCCCGCTGCTGCCGTTTTGATAGCTTTTTTGGCAAAAGTGTTGCTGGAGATCGACAAAGCTGATCTGGGTCAGACCCTGCTGCCAAAGCTGAGCCAGCAGAGATTCTAGCTCGGCGGTGGTTTCCAAAAGGTTTTCCGGGTGGGCTAGCTGAGTGATGGCCGACAGCGCTTGCTGGCGAGAAATCCGTTGGGCCAGCGGCTTTGGGGCAGCTTCGGGCTGGTGTTCCAGCAGGGTTTCCAGCTCTTGCAGGTGGGCGATGAGTTCTTTGAGGGTGATGGGCCGGGTACGTTGAAGACGGGGTGCTGCCCTGGGTTGCAACACGCGATCCAAGTGCGCCAAAGACCAGCTTGGCCAGGGATCCACTTCTACCTCCACCGGGCTGGGCTCACTTTCTTCTGCTTCTGGTTCTGCCAAAGCCATCGCCTTAAGATAGACCAACATGGCAGCGTGGAGCAGGGCTTGTCCCGACTCAGACAGGTCATGGCTGCTGCTGGTGGGAGCCATACGGGCCAGAAAGCGATCGATAACCTCGATGACCTGCACATCCCAGGGATCGATCTCGCCTCGTTCTGCCAAATCAATGAGCAGAGCAATTGCCTCTTCGGTCGGTGAGTAGGCCATAGCACCCCACAGCTCCCTGACCCTTACTGTAGCCCTCAGGCCGGATCCCGGCTATCTCTAGCCATCTCCCATGCCGATCCGAATCCTCTGGCTCAATCGCTGACGTGGTAATATAGAGATCCTGCTCTAGTCGATAGCTGCTAGAGTGGTATCTACGGGCGGTTAGCACAGTGGTAGCGCACTTCCTTCACACGGAAGGGGTCACAAGTTCGAATCTTGTACCGCCCATACCCGCAAACCTGCTCCTGCAGCGAGCTTCAACAGTCCAAGTCCTTCTCCTGGAGGAGAGATACAGGCGGCTAGAAACGACTTTTTCCGCCCCGGGGTCTCCGTAAACTACCCGACTCCGACCGCTAAGCGGTACGGAGCGGGCTTTCAGTAGCCCTGAGCCTGTTCTGCTCTACCAGAGAACAAAACAAGCCCGG
>NZ_JBSSBO010000082.1:0-4375 GCF_054058915.1 Thermostichus sp. MS-CIW-41 | reverse complement strand
CCGGGCTTGTTTTGTTCTCTGGTAGAGCAGAACAGGCTCAGGGCTACTGAAAGCCCGCTCCGTACCGCTTAGCGGTCGGAGTCGGGTAGTTTACGTGGATCCGAAAGATCTCGATGCGCTCGTTGATGTTGGGGAGATCCACGAAGAAAATCTCGTCAAAACGGCCCTTGCGCAGGAATTCACCCGGCAGACGGTCCACACGGTTGGCGGTGGCCATGACAAAGACCGGCGAGCGTTTCTCCTGCATCCAGGTCAGGAAGGAGCCAAAGATGCGGCTGGAGGTGCCCCCGTCAGAATCGCTGGAGCCTGCTGATCCAGCAAAGGCTTTGTCCAGCTCGTCGATGAAAAGGATGGCAGGGGCGAGAGATTCAGCAGTTCGCAGGGCACTGCGCAGATTCGCTTCCGATTTGCCCACCATGGAGCCATCATAAACGCGGCCCATGTCCAGACGCAGCAGGGGCAGGCCCCAGAGACGGGCAGTGGTCTTGGCGATCAGCGACTTACCGCAGCCGGGTACGCCCAGGATCAGCATCCCCTTAGGCTGGGGCAGTCCATAGGCGCGGGCCCGCTCAGTGAAGGCCTCAGAACGTTGCAGCAGCCAGCGCTTCAGCTCTTCCAGACCGCCAACGGCGTCGATGGTCTCGTCCTCTTCGATAAACTCGAGAATGCCGTTGCGCCGGATCAGTTGCTTCTTCTCAGAGAGGATGATGTCTACTTCTACCTCGGTGAGGCGACCATGCATCACCACAGCCTTGCGGTAGACTTTCTCTGCTTCGTCTTGTGTCAGGCCCAGGGCTGCCTTGAGCAACTTTTCGCGGGTATCAGGAGCCAAAGGCAGGGAGCGCGGGATCTGCTCCAGCTGGCGGTTGAGGGCGCGCTCCAATGTGGCCATGTCCGGCAGGGGGAAGTCCACTACGCAAATGTCTTTCTCCAGCTCGACCGGGATCACCTGCACCGGCGACATGAGCAGGATGGTTTTGTGGGATCCCTTCAGGCTGGCAATAGCATCCCGCAGCCAGCGCTTCACCTCGGTGTTGTCCAAGAAGTCATGTAGGTCTTTGAAGACGCAGATGGCGGGATCCTTTTGCTCCATTACCCACTGGATGGCGGGCTGGGGGGATTGGGTGTTGTGCTGGGTGAGGCTGCGGGGGTTGCCGTATTCGACGATGCCGTGGGTAACTGTCCAAATGAATAGGCGACGCTGAGGCTTAAGGGTGCGGGCAATTGCTGCCAGAGCCGCTTCTGCCCGTTCCTCCTCTGGAGTCAGCAGGTACAGCAGTGGGTATTGAGCTTGAATGAGGATGCTTAGCTCTTGCATGGGAAACACCAACTGCAGAGGGGAAATTTCAGGAGCCGCCAGAACGGTTGAAAAATGGGGTTCGAGTTGCCTAGGTATTGGATTGCACTTGGGAGTACGCCCTTGTTGGATGGATTTTGAGAGGATTTTAGAAGCCTTCCGTGTTGCTGTCTGCTCCTATCAGCTCAAGTTCCTGAAGGGGGCCCGCTTGGGAGCGTTCTAGCAGGGTACCAGAGCATCCTGCCGTTGCTCTTCCGAGCCAGCAGCCGATCCCCAGTATTCTGGCTCCACCTCTTCAAGGATGGCTTCGGCAGCCGATGTCTGGTGCAGGGAAACCACCTCTCCATCGCGGATAACAAATGGGTGACTACACTTGGGACATTGATGGACACGATAGGCGCTACCTTGTACCCCTTCAATGACCTCTGGGTGAAGCAGATAGAAGGTAATGGCCTTCTCTGCCACTGCCGACATCGGCTCCCGCTCCACGGCAGCCCGAATCTTCAGATTCCGGTGCAGCTCAGGTGAGAGATACAGGGTCACCTTCTGCTTGGACTCTGTGCCTTCCACTACCTCTGGCCGATGATTCATGGCTAACCGCTTTCTTTGAATTGCTTGCCAAACTTGGGGCCTATCATAGCCAGTCTGCCGGCTTGACGGCAAGTTTTTAACAATCTGTAACAAACAATTTTCTTGATGGCCCTCTGTGGATACCTGCGGCTGGGGGAGTAGGCTAGGTGGAAGACAAGGAGCGGAATGTCCAATCCCTATGGAACGCTTGATCAACACCCTCAGCAAAAATTTCTCCAACTGGGGCCGTCGTGCCCTGGTGCAGGCCAGCGATGGTTTGGCCAGCTTGAGAGACACTGCCGTGGATAACGGCAATCTGTTACTCTGCAAGGCTCGCATCGCGTTCGCGGATGCCAGCTTCACCACCCTAAAGGCAATTCGGTCTCGCTTTGGCGCCAGTCGCTGACGGTTGGGCAGAAGCACCCTGCTAGCCGCCCAGATCTTGCAGCCGATAGAGGCTGGCATAGAGCCCGTTGTGGGCCATGAGCTCGGCATGGGATCCCTGCTCTTTGAGTTCCCCCCGCTGCAGAACCAAGATGCGATCCACATCGCGGATGGTGGAAAGGCGGTGGGCGATGATCAGGGCGGTGCGATCCCGCAGCAGGGTGTCTAGAGCGGATTGCAGGAGCGCTTCGGTGCCCACATCCAGGCTGGCCGTGGCCTCATCCAAGACCAAGATTTTGGGATCCCGCCACATGGCCCGCACAAAGCTGATAAGCTGTTTCTGGCCGCTGGAGAGGTTGCTGCCCCGCTCTCGCACAGGGGTGGCGTAGCCTTGGGGCAAATTGCGGAGGAAGTCATGCAGGTTGAGTTGGCGGGCGACCTGCTCCACTGCCGCTAGATCTGCCTTCTCTCCTAGGGTGATGTTTTGCTGGATATCCCCGGAAAACAAAAATCCATCCTGCAGGATTACCCCTAGGTGGCGGTGCAGCTCAGCCTGGGGGAGATCCCGAATATCAACGCCGTCAATGCGAATAGATCCCTGGGTTACGTCGTAGAGACGGCAGAGCAAGCGAATGATGGAGCTTTTCCCGGCTCCCGTCGGCCCCACCAGGGCCACTTTTTCTCCGGGGCGGATGGTGAAGGTGAGGTCTTTGAGCACCCACTCCCCGGGGTTGTAGGCAAACCAGACGTGCTCGAACTGCACCTCTCCTCTGGCATTGGGGGGCAAGTGGCGGGGCTGAGCGGGATCCCGGATGGCAACCGGCAGGCTGAGGATGGCGTCGATGCGCTCGACGGCGGTGAACCCCGCCTGTAGGGCCGTAAACTTTTCGGCCAACTGCCGCAGCGGGTTAAAAAACCGTTGCGAAAAGAGAATAAAGGCGTAGAGGCTGCCAAAGGTGAGGGGTTCCCCGGGCAGGGGCAGGGATCCCGTCCATCCCCCTCCAACTGAGCCCCTACCGGCTGACATCACCTGCTGCCCGCCCACCCAGAGCAAAGCCGCCACGGCCAGCCAAGACACCCACTCCAAAACGGCAGAAAGGGCGGAATCATAGAGGATGGTTTGATCCACTTCCCGGATGTAGCGGCGGTTCATGGTTTGAAAAATCTCGCTATTGAGCCGCTCCCGCCGAAACAGTTGCACCACGGTAATGCCCAAGATGTTCTCCTGGATCCAGGAGTTCAGCTTGGAGAGTTCTTCTCGCACGCGAAAGTTGGCATCGCGAAAGCGGCGCTGCAACTCGAGGACAACGGCGCTGATGGGCAGGACGATCAAGATCAGCAGCAAGCCCAGATCCCAGCGTTGGCTGAGCATGACCACCGCGATCACCCCCAGGGTAAACAGGTCGCTGACGATGCCGACGGCACCGGTGGAAAAGACATCTCCCAGGGCTTCCACATCGTTGGTGATGCGGGTGATCAACTTGCCCACCGGGGTGCGGTCGAAAAACTGAGCCGGCAAGGCCAGAATGTGGGCGAAGAGATCGTCGCGGATGTCGCGGGTCATCAACTGCCCCAGCTTTTGGCTGACATACCCTTCCAGGGCTTGGAAGAGCCAGCGAACCAGTACCGTCAGGATCAACAGCCCCACATAGGGCCAAAGGTCGGAGAGGATCCCGGCCCCACCTCGTTCCAGCGCTCGGGCAATGGGGCCATCCAGAGCCCGCTGCAGAATCAAGGGCTGCACCGCATCCGCCAAGGCCAAAGGGGGCAGAAAGGCCAAGGCCGCCAACACCAGCCTGAGGTGCCGACGGGCATAGGGCCAGAGCAGCCGCAGCAGCCGCCAATCGCTTTCTCGCCGAGGGCGGGGATCCCTACTTAAATCGGTATCGGGGGGAGAGGCGGCAAGGCTCACAGGCTTACACCCGAGAACAACAAAGACGACTCATAGAGAGCAGTAAACTACCCGACTCCGACCGCTAAAGCGGTACGGAGCGGGCTTTCAGTAGCCCTGCAGTTGGCAAGCCAACCACGAACCTCTAGGCTGGTTTACGACAGCCCCCAAAAGCGCAATCACATTCGCACCATTCAAATCCGCATCCCCTTCCCATCCACAGTGCCCACACT
>NZ_JBSSBO010000081.1:0-5110 GCF_054058915.1 Thermostichus sp. MS-CIW-41 | reverse complement strand
ACAACTCTTTGCCGCAAATCCAAAGAATGAGTCGGCATTCCTTTCTCTCCTTCCTCTTGAATACCTGTACCCTATTTTAAATTAAAAGGCTGTATTATACATTATTTTCAGTATAGTTGAGCTTATTATTGACTAGAGTCATGCTCTCAGAAGAATTGAACTGGCAAAAAAAGTTAAAGCACTTGCGAAAACTACCCTGCCCACCCTTTTTTTCATATCCTTCAAGTCCCCCCTTGCCGACTAGGGCAGCACCGCCTAGAGCCTAGCATGGGGCAGCTTTCTGCTGGCTACTGGGGTGTTGAGCTGCCGCAGAGGGATCCCGCCCTGGCAAAGCCTCAGCCTAACGAGCGTATTTGAGTACCAAGACATCTTTCATGCCCGCAAGGACTCCGTCCCGCTACCGCGTTCGCGTTAGCGTCGCGTAGCGACAACAGCTCATCTCGAGAACGGGCAGCCAAACGCCAACCTGAGGGCACATCGCGGATGGCCTGATGGTGCCAAGAGACCACAGAGATTTCTTCTGCGCCGACGACTTGGTGTAGCCGTGTGGAGCGGATCAGGCTGACATTGTGGCGTTCGCGTTAGCGTCGCGTAGCGACAATGGGCTTGCGAAAGGACTCCGTCCCGCTACCGCGAACAGCTTGCCGCCACTGACCACATTTAACAATTGCATCCCCCGGCAAATGCCTAAAACAGGGATCCCCTGGGCCAGCACGGCCTGAGCCAAGGCCACCTCAAATCGATCCCGCTCCGCGTTCACATAGCGCACCTGGGGATGTTGCGGATCTTCTCCAAAGGACTCCGTCCCGCTACCGCGAAAGGTGCTGGGGCAGAGGTCGCCGCCACCGGTCAACACCAGGCCATCCACCCAAGACAGCAAAACCTGGGGCTCGCTTTCGCCTGGGGGAAAAAGAACAGGGATCCCTCCGGCAGCACGAATGGCATCCACATAGCGGCCTGGCGCTACAAAGTCTCCCTCGTCATTGCGGTTGCGGGTGGTAACGCCGATGAGCGGTCGATTTGAAAAAGGGGATGTCCGATTCATCCTTCTACGATAGCCTCATTTCCCAATGTTGATGGTGCTATGCCTACGGCAGAGGAACCGCACCACTGTCCTGAGCAGAAAAATCCAAAGTTTTCCCCCGCGATAGGAGTTAAATCTCGTTGTTGCGCAACGCTAACGCAAAGGGATCCCAGAAATCGCCGAAGCCATTAACCTTTCCCAAGGAAGTAGCGGCGGCTGATCCCTTGGGCCAGCAAGACGAACAACACCAGGGATCCCTGAATCACACCGGCCAAAGAAGACTCCAATTGCAAAGAGAGAGGCAGTTGCAAGCTGCCGATGTTAAGACTGCTGAAGAAAAAGGCAATCGGCAAAATCAGCAGGGGGTTAAAGCCTGCCAGCATCACCACCAACAAGGCCAGAAAGCCCAAATTGCTGGAGATATTGGGGATGAGGCGATGGAACAGAGCCAACACCTGCAAGGCGCCCGCCAGCCCTGCTAAGCCCCCACAGCAGGCAAATGCCATGAGCAACCTGCGGGTAGCCGGGATCCCCAACCGGAAAGCAGCTACAGGGTTTTTCCCCACCGCCCGCAACTGCAGGCCGAAGCGAGTGTTGCCCACCACCAGCACCGTCAGGGCCAAAGCCAACAGGGCCAGCAGCAACGCCACCAGACTGGCCTCTGACCGCCCCCAGGTGGGCAACCACAGACGGGGATCCAACACTTCCGTCCCGCTCATGGAAGCCACCCCCGGCCTTTTCCAAGGGCCGAAGATCAGGTAGAGCACCCAACCTTGGGCAACAAAATTCAGCCCCAGCCCAGCGAAGATCTCGTTGACCCGCCCCCACACATTCAGGATCCCGGCCAACAGGCCCCAGCCCGCCCCCCCCAGGATCCCGGCCAAAAGCGCCAAGGTAATGGCCAGTGGCGGCGGCAACCATCCCGCTTCCAGACGCACCAGAAACGTGGCCGCAATTGCCCCGACCACCATTTGCCCTTCGATGCCCAAGTTGTAGAGACCGGCAACAAACGTAAACACCAGCCCACAGCAGCAGAGGACAAGGGGAGCCAGCGTTGCCAAAACCCGGCCAAACTGAGCTTCAGTGCCGAAGGCCCCCTGCCACATGCTGGCCGCCACCTGGAGAGGTGAAGCCCCCGCCAGCAGGATCACCCCCGCCACAAATAGCAGCGCTGCCAGCCAAGCCAATCCCTGGATTACCCAGGTACGCTCTAGAGACACCCACGACCGGCCCGATTCCGCTATTCCCGCCATGCTTTAACACTTCCTAGGATTCTTAAACTTAAGATTTTTAAACTCAAAGAGGCTCCCCGCTGCCCTGCTCCAAGAGGGGATCCAAACGGCGCACCAGTTGCCAGCCCTCCACCGCCGCTAGAGGTTGTAACCCCAAATCCCGGATCTCCACCTGTTCTGCCTGCACCGGAGAAACCCAAAGGTAGTCTCCATATTCCCCTCGTTGCAGAGCCTGATCATCCACCCATCTCCCCGGATTAGGGGTATAAAAAGCGATGGCCTGGGCCTGACAGACATCCGGCAAGCCGCTGCGGCCAATATCCACCACCGTCTCCCCAGCCTCTGTCGAGGACTCCGTCCGAATAGCGCGAACGGACGGGGGCAGCATTTGGTTCCAATCCATTTGGGCAAAAGCAGGGCTGAAGTTGCCGAAATCAGGCCGCAAGACGATGGTGATCATAGCGAGGATCCCGGCCAACAAGAGGGTTCCCACCCACAGACTGCCGGCACAGCGCAACACCCGCCGCCAACTCCAGATCCCCGGCAGCAAGAGGTACAAAAGACCCATCGCCACCAGCGGCCAAGCGTGGGATTGCAGAAGCTCCAGACCGTCTACGCCCAGCCGGACGGCCACCCCCAAACCCAACAGCAGCAGCCCCACCGCTGCCAGGCCCCAAGAGATCACCTGAGCCAGACGGGGCTTTAAGTGCTCCGCACCGCTGACGCGACCCCGCATAGCCAACGCTTGATCCAAGGCTACCCCGGCCAAGAGAGCCAGCCAGGGGTAAAGCTGCACGGTGTAGTAGGGGGTTTTGGTGGGATAAAGCTGCAACAACAACAACAGCAGCAGGGGGAAAGACCAGATCAGCAGCGTGGATCCCGGCTGCTGGCGCACCAGGAGAAAGCCACCCACCAAAGCCAAAACCGTCCACGGGAAGCCATGAACGGGAATGTGCCAAAAGTAGTACCAGCCGGTGGCATCCGCATGGAAGGGCTCTTGCCCCAGATCCCACACCTTCCCCACCAGGGTGGTCAGCACCTGTGGGCCATACACCTGCATGGCTGGACCTAGCCAGAGGCCAAAAATCCCCAAGCCCAGCCCAAGCGCCAGCCAAAATGGGGCGGATCCCATCCAGCGGCGCCGTTGCTGCACGAGATAGGGGATCAAAGCCGCCCCCGGCAGCAGGATCATGGCACTTTTCATCAGCAGGCCCAGCCCGAAGGCCACTCCGGTTAGCCAAAACCAAACCCTGTGGCCGCGGATACCGTTGACCAGCCCCAGGATCCCCAGCAGCTCCAGAAAGGTCAAGGGCACATCCTGCCCCACCAGCCGCCCCTGCTGCACCCAGAGGTAGCACAGGGGCAAAACCGCCATCCCCAAAAGGACCGCCCGCATTGGCAAAAAAGGTCGCCCAATCCAGCCCACCAGGGGAATGGAGAGCAAAGCAGCGAGGATCCCTGGCAGCCGCGCTGCCCACTCGTTTACCCCGTACAGGGCAAAACTGAGGGCCACGCTCCAGGTGAGCAGAGGGGGTTTCTCGAAAAAAGGCTCCCCCAAAAAAGTGGGCCCCAGCCAATGCCCTCCCCGCAGCAGCTCGCGGGCCATTTGGGCATAAAAGCTCTCGTCGCAGCCAGCCAAACTGGGATCCGCCCCCGAAAGCACAAACAGAGGCACTGCCAGGCCCATGACTAGTAGGCTTAGGCCCCAAAAGGGCACTAGGTGCGGGTCGCGGCGAAACTGAACGAAGGAGCTGGATCCCGGCAGGGATCTGCGGCTAGGAGAACTGCCCAGACGGTTGGGGTTGCCGAAAGGACGCATGGGACTCCGTCCCGCTAACGCGATGGGACAAGTCAGCAAGGGGCGGCTCTAACCAGACTAGACAAGGACTCCGTCCCGCTTACGCGATCGGCAGAATTTTTTAGGGAAGCTCCAGAGATCCAGAGGAGCTCTAAGGACTCCGTCCCGCTTACGCGATCAGCTTATCTGCCGGCAAGGTTAAGCCCTGAAACCAGCTAAAAAACTGCAAGGACTCCGTCCCGCTGACGCGATAGGCTGCCAAGCGGACTTGGGTTTTGCGGATCCCACGCAGGGTGGTTTCCTGTTGCTCGCTTAAGGACTCCGTCCCGCTGACGCGAACGGGATCCTGATCCAGACGTAACAAGGCTTGCACAATGGCTTCCGTTGTTTCAGAGCCCAGAGCACAGCTCGACTGGGCCAACATTCCCAGATCAAAGCCAAAGGTTTCAGAAAGGACTCCGTGCCGGCTGCAAAAAGTGAAACACGAAGCGAAAGTAGGGGATCAGCATCAAAAACGAAGCTGTGCCCAGCAGCAGATTCAGCCCGACGAGCAACCCTGGAGGGTGTTGCTCCGCAACGCCAACACGAACGTAAAAGCCCAGGGCTGCCGAACTCCACAAACTGACCACATTGGCCAAAATCAGGAAAAAGAAGAGGTAGAAATTGACTTTCTCGCGCAAAAACAGCTCCGTGACCTTTGGCGTGAAGCGATCCGCGCTCAACTGCACCACAATGGCCACCACCGAGAGGGTAAAGCCCAGCACCCCCGACAACACCTGAGCCAAGGTGGTTACAAATTCCTGCAAAGCTTCTGTATCCTGCGTGGATCCCGCCCGAACCAGGTTCAACCCGCTCTGGATCCAGCGATGCCCGCTCCAGGCCCAAAGCAAACCTGCCCCCACCACTGCAGCACTCCAGGGCAGAAAGCGGGGGCGACGCCCAACAAAGCCTGGATCTGTGTGTCTGATACATTTACGCTGAACACTGCTGAACATCACTGTTCAACTATGCAGCGATAGCATTCTGTTTGTTTCCAAACAGAATGGCGGTATCCCG
>NZ_JBSSBO010000080.1:0-5373 GCF_054058915.1 Thermostichus sp. MS-CIW-41 | reverse complement strand
TTCGGGCCTGTTTTGTTCTCTGGTAGGGCAGAGCAGGCTCAGGGCTACTGAAAGCCCGCTCCGTACCGCTTAGCGGTCGGAGCCGGGTAGTTTACAAGGTGGCCCGTTTTCGCGACCAGCTCTACTGGGGCCGACCGGTGCCAGGGTTCGGGGATCCGCAGGCGCGGCTGTGGGTGATCGGGTTGGCGCCGGCAGCCCATGGGGGCAACCGCACCGGGCGCGTGTTTACCGGGGATCCCAGCGGGGACTGGCTGTTTCGCGCCCTGTACCGAGCCGGGTTTGCCAATCAGCCCACCTCTACCCACCGAGAGGATGGCCTGCAATTGCAGGATTGCTACATCTCGGCAGTGGTGCGCTGTGTGCCCCCGGAGAACCGCCCCACCGCCATAGAAGCCAAGACCTGCCTGGGCTACCTGAAGCAAGAGCTGGAGCTGCTAACCCAGGTGCGAGTGATCCTGACGTTGGGGCATTTTGCCTTCCAACACGCTCTGACGCTCTTGCCACCTCTCAGGCTCCGTCCCCGCTTTGGCCACAACTGCGTTATTCCCCTGGCAGAGGGTCGCTATTTGCTGGCGTCTTACCATCCCAGCCGGCGCAACACGGCCACACGGCTGCTGACGGAGCCGATGTTGGATGCCGTTTTCGCGCAAGCCCAGCAGTTGCTGTCTGGTAAGCCAGCCCGACCGGCTGAGGATTAGGCGGGTTGCCAAGATTCGAGGCGATAGGCACTGTCCCAAAACAGCCATTCCAACCGGGAGGCAGTGACAAAAGCTGCCCTCATCTTTTCCCGCAGCGGTTCTGTAGCCTGCTGAGCGACGGAGTCGGTGATGTCCAAAGCCTGCTGCACCACTTGGGCAAATTCTTCCCCGGCGTAGGTGTCGATCCACTGTTGGTAGGGATTGTCAGGCTGCGCGGTGCGATAGATGGTGGATCCCACCTCTCGGTAGATCCAAAAGCAGGGCAGCACAGCGGCAATGGCCACCTCATAGGGATCCACAGCCGCCGCAGCCAACAAAAAACGGGTATAGGCGAAGCAGGCAGGGGCATAGGCTGTTTCGGGTTGAATGTCGTAGAGGCGAAAATAGCTTTCGTGCAGGCTGCGTTCGGCCACAATGGCTCCCAGGGCAAAGTTCAAGAAACTCACCACCTGCTCAGCCCCTTCGGAACGAGCTCCAATCAAGGCCAGGGCGCGGGCAAAGTCGGTGAGATAAAGAGCATCCTGCTGCAAGTAAAACTGGAACCGCTGCCGCGATAGGCTGCCCGCTGCTAACTCTCGGTTGAAGGGGTGATCGAGGATTTGCTTGTAGATGGGCTGAATGGCTTGCCAAAGGTGGGCAGTAAAGGACTGGGGCATGGCGACCGTCTCTCGGCGTTTGGTCTTCAGCTAGAAATTGCAGGAGCCCCGCACTGTACCTATAAAGTCAGTGTTGGGAGGAATGCTATAATAATACTGCGGGCACCAGAAACGGTTTTTTTTAAGGCACTGGTAACGGTCGATTGGGGGTGCAGTAAACCACCCCAGAGGCTCGTGGTTGGCTTGCTAACTGCAGGGCTACTAAAAGCCCGCTCCGTACCGCCTAGCGGTTGGTGTCGGGTAGTTTACTCGATTGGTGATTGACCTGACCAGGGCCAGCACCTCTGCTGGGGCTGAGGCTTTCTTCATTTTGAATCTCAATTAGGCTTCGGGCATGAGGGGGCGGAACCCATGCTTGCGGGAAAGCTGCCCGATCAGATCCAATTTCTCAAGGGTGATCAAATTACGGCCCCAACTGAAATTGGTGTACAGCCCCTCAAACTCCAGCAGCATGGATTCAGCAAAGCAGGCAAAAAGCTGACGGGCCGGGTTGGCCACATTCAAAAACTGCATGATGTTCCATTCAATATCCAAAGAGTGCTCCACCATCCCCCCGTCAATGACGTAGAGTCCCTTTCGCTGCAAGCTGGAGGCGATGTTCTTTGGGTAGCCACCGTCGATGATGACACAGGGATCCGGCAAAACTTGGGGATCGAGGGCCATGCCTTGGCTCATGCTGGCCACCCAAACGATAAAGTCAGCGCGGGGCAGGGCCTCTTCCAGCGAAGAGATCTCCCCCTGCTTGAGCTTGGCCTGCAATTCCTCCAGACGCCGTCGCTCTCGGGCGATGAGCAACAATTTGCCCAAGTGAGTGTGGGCCACCAACCATTGACAAATGGCGCTGCCGATATCTCCGGTCGCCCCCACCACCGCAACCGTAGCGGCTGCCAAGTCCATGGCGTAGCGCTGGGCCGCCAACTGCAGTTGCTGACAGATGATGTAGGCCGTGTGGGTATTGCCGGTGGTAAAGCGTTGGATCTCCAAGTCAATGTTGCGGACTCGCCGGAGACTGTCGAGGCGAAAAGTCTCAAAAATGATGCTGCTAAATCCCCCCAAAGCCGTAATGTTCAAGCCGCGCCGCTGGGCTAGGGCCATGGCATTCAACACTTTCCGACAGGCGGCCTTTACCCGTCCCCCCGCCAACATTTCCGGCAAGAAACAGGATTCGACGTACTGCCCATGGATCTTTTGGCCGGTAATGCTGGTCACTGTGATCTCGTCCACCACCTGAGGGGGAGCCATGCACCAGAACTCCAGGTCGCTCTCCGCATATTCGGAATAACCCAGCTTGTCTGCCACCTGCTTCGCATGGGCCAGGCTGGTCAAGTGCCCGATCAGGCCGAACATAAAGGTTTACCCGCTTGGATAAGTAAACTACCCGACTCCGACCGCTAAGCGGTACAGGGCGGGCTTTCAGTAGCCCTGAGCCTGCTCTGCCCTACCAGAGAACAAAACAAGCCCGGACCTCTAGGCTGGTTTACAGCAGCCCCCAAGAGCGCAATTACGTTTGCACCATTAAGGTCCATTGTACTTCATCAAAGCGCATTCCTCCCAACACTGAACCTACGGGTACAGTGCGGGGCTCCTGCGACTTCTAGCTGAGGTGGGTCATGCTGCCCGCAAACCCTGGGCTGAGAGGCGCATCACCTCGCGGGTGCTGAAGCCGATGTTGGCCAGCGCCTCTCCATAGGCAATCATAAAATCCTCGACGATGGCCTCGCGATCCATATAGATGGCTTCTACATCCTGGTCCACCTGCTGCAGCATCTGCCAGACCAAGGGCAGGTTCTGGGCGTTGGCCGCTTCGATCTGCCCTTTGACCTCGCCAAAATGCTCCCCTAGCCAGCGCTCTCCAAAATTGAGGTGCAGATATTCATCCTTGACCACCCCCTCGGTGATCTTGCGGGCAAACTCATCGGCGACGGGGATGTAAATGTTGTAGGCGGCAATGGCAAAGCATTCGATGATCAGCGACTGAATGACCAAGCAGGCAACCAGATCTCCGGCTGCTGCCGCCTTTTGGAAGTTGTGGCGCAAAGGGGCGAAGAAAGTGCGGGCAAACTCCCTATCCGGCTCTACCTGCAGGTTTTTGCCGCAGGATTGAAAGCCTTTCATGTGCCGCAATTCCATCTTGGCCAGCTTGTGCAGCTCCTCTGCCCCTTCCGGCAACATCTCGGCCAGCTTGAGGTAGTTGTCGTGGGCTTCTTGTTCCCCTTCGATCACAATGCCGTTGATGCGAGAGTAGGCCTGCCGGTAAACCGCGCTGCCATAGTCCAAGGTGGTGCCACCCTTATTGGCCAAAGGCTGGGGGGTATTGGGCAGGACGTTCACTGGGGCCATACTCATGCATCTCCTCTTGGTGTTGTTTGGGTGTTGTTGATTGTCTATGCTGACTCGACAATCGCCTCGATTGCGGCTAGATCGCTCTTTTAACCAGAATAGCTGTAGCTGCCGCAGAATTGGCGGGATTCCTTTTGCGGAATGATAGGGGTCTGCTAGGGTGAGGGTTCGAGTGCCGTTGTGGAGCCTGCTGTATGTCTGCTCTTGGGGATGGCCTGAACCAACTGCGCCAGTTGCTGGTGGAGCTGGAGGAACGATCCCTCGATCAGCCGATTGGCAGTGCCGAGGAGGTGTTGCAGGCCATTGAGCTAGCCACGGCTTTTGAGCTGTTTGAGGCGGAGAGCAGCGGTTTGCTGCTGCAGATTGTGGCCAATCTCTGGGATCGGGTACGGCAGCAGGATTTGTCTCCAGGGGAGATTCAGACGGTATCGAAGAAGTTGCGGGCGGTGGGCTATACCGATGCCGAAATTCAGGAGATCCTGGACTTGGAGCCGGAGGACTAGCCCCATTTCCTCCTCTAGGCTTGAACCATGCCCAGCTCCACCGGTGTAACACCCGCTTCCATCTGAGTGGTGGCGTCGTAGCAAGCCCCTCGCAGGTTGGCCAGCTTGAGTTTGCACTGGGCAAGAAGGGCTCCTCTCAAGTTGGCCCCGGTGAGATTGGCCCCTGCCAGGTCCGCTTGGCTGAGATCGGCTTCGCTCAAGTCCGCTTCGGCCAGGTTGGCCCCACGCAAGTTGGCTCCTTGCAATCGGGATCCCTGCAGCTTGGCTTTCTCTAGGTTGGCCAGCCGCAGGTTGGATCCCTGCAGATCCGCTTGGCTGAGGTCGGCGCCGCTCAGGTAGGCCCGCTCCAGGTTGGCAGAGGCCAGCTTTGCCTGGCGGAGAATGGATCCCCCCAAGTCGATCCCGGCCAAGTCGGCCCCGGCCAGATCAGCTCCGGCCAGTTGGCTGTTGCTGAAGTCGCGCTCACCGCTGCCGTAGCGTTGCAACAGGTCTGCTCCAGTTTCCACCATCGCTGTTTTCCACACCAGACGAATGGATCCTACCTAGGAATAGAAGGGCCGCCAAGAGCACGCTAGGATAGGCGCAAGCCGTTTTCCGGGATCCCCCCTTATGAGCTTGCCCCGTGTGCCCCGAACTCGACCTCGCCCCAAGCTGCGCTCGATCCCTCGCCGCCAAACCGAATCCGCCCTCTATGCCGAAATGCAGCAGCTCACTGTCGAAAAGCAGCGGCTCAACCAAGAGCTAGAGTTTATTCGAGAGCGGCAAGGGCAAATCCACGCGCGACTCCAGGAAATCGAGCAGGCCATGCAGCACCTTCAGCAGGAGGCAAAAGCCTTCCGGGATCCCGCTCCTGCCTCTGAACCCGCCCAGCTCAGATCCCGCCCTTCCCGCTTCCCGCCCATGACCTTCGAGTATTGAGGGATCCTATAAATCTCAAAGAAGACCCAAGATTCAAAGCAGACCTAAGCAACAAGTCAGGGGATTCTGTAGCCAACTTAACTATTTGCTGCTTATCTCAACCCGACTCCAGAATCTGGGCCAGCGAACAGCTGTTCTCAAGCTGGCTGCACAGTTACCTGAACTTCAGCTAGAAATCGCAGGAGCCCCGCACTGTACCCGTAGGGTCAGTGTCGGGAGGAATGCGGAAGTTATGATAGAACCATGACCCAAGTCCTG
>NZ_JBSSBO010000079.1:0-5452 GCF_054058915.1 Thermostichus sp. MS-CIW-41 | reverse complement strand
TTTACATACCTAGCCATACCAAGCAGCCATACTGAACATACTGTACATTATTTTCAGTATAGTCCAGCGTATCATTGACTAGAGTCATGCTCCCGGAATTCCTTCATACCGATCCATCCTCTCCAGCCTGTCCGAGCTGCACAGATAGGCAACTCCCCACACAACCCCAGAGGGATCGCGGACAATGTTGGCCTTGCCGGTTCCATCGTTGCCGCGCTTGTTGAACGTCAGGCGGTATCCCTGCAAACGAGCACGCCTAGCTTCCTTGAAATCAACAGCACGGTGTCCCATCTGCTGGGCATCTAGGTTACTTCCGTATGCAAAATACCACTGCTCACTCATCTCTAGTTCCCTTGGTGTCGGGTGAACCCGCCTACCCAGAATTACACTGAGATATTGAGCACATTAGCATCACGGGATCCCGCCCCTCCATGAGCTACTTGGTTATCGACACCGAGGGCAACCCCAACCTCAAAGAAATCGCCCTTATCGACAGCAGCGGCCAGCTCATCTACCACGCCTACACCCAAGAATACTCGCCCCACCACCCCCAGCCCAAACCTTTGGCCCAAATCGTTGCTGACCTGCGGCGCTTGGCACAAGGCAAGACTCTTGTTTTCCACCAAGCAGATCACGACCTAAAAATCCTTAAACAAGCCTTTGACCAAGTTAACCAAGATTGGCTTCCTAACCCCATCTTCTGTACTTGGTCAGCCGCCAAGCAATGTTTTCCCAACCTCGCCGGTTACGGACTCGAGTACCTGAGCAAACATCTTGGGATCCAACTGGAGAGCGGCTACTTCAACTCCAAGTTGGCCCACGACGCCAGCTACGATGCCCTCTTTACCTACCACCTCTATCGCCACCTCACCCACGCTCAGCTCAAAGCCCAGAATGTTCCCAATCCTTTCGCCAACAGCAGAGTTGACAATCCCTTTCAGCATTATCCCGACGAGACCACCATCTATCAGCCTCAGTACCAGCAGCTCACTGCCACCCTACAGGACATCCAACGGGATCCCAACCACCAGAGCCGAGGGGTTGTCTTACTGGGAGAACCTGGATCCGGCAAGACCCACCTGATCATGCGGGTGGCCCAAAACCTCCTGCGCCACAACCGTCTCCTGTTTATCCCTCAGCCCACCCATCCCGACAACATCTACCACCACATCTACAGCCACACCCTGGAATCCCTGCGCGAACGGGTAGATGCCCATCACCACACCCAGCTCGACTACTTGATTGCCAAGAGCTTTGTGGAAATCTTGAAAACCTTCCCCCAAACCTCAAAAACTGAAGAGCTTCTCTCCCTTCTCACGGCGGATCCCCTCAACCTCTTTCATCGCCTGGGAGCAGAAGGCACCGAGCGTCGTCGTCAACAATGGCAAGCCATTGAAAAACGGGTTCTGCGCTGGTGGGCAGAGCAAAACTTCCTTACCGGTTCCACCGAAAACATTCTCAAGGGCATCATCAAATACTGCAGCTACAGGGATCCCAACCGCCGTCACCAGATCATCCGCTGGCTCAGCGGTACCGACCTGGATCCTGAAGAAACCAACTTGATTGGGTTGCCCCCTTGGAGTGCAGATCTGGATCGCAACACCTTTGCCCTAGAAGGGATGAAAGTCATCGCCAGGCTTTCGCTGCTCGACCAGCCCCTGATCATTGTCTTCGACCAATTGGAGGCTCTGGGCCGAGAGGAAAATCGAGATATCCTTCTCAACTTTGGCGATGCTCTAAAAGAGCTTTTTACCCGTATTCCCAACAGTTTGTTTGTCCTTAATTTGTTTCCTGATCGTTGGCAACATTTCCAAACCCAATTTGACCGGGCTACCGTCGATCGCCTCTCCCAAACCGTCCTCTCCCTAGATCTCCCCTCTCTTCCCCAGCTTCAAGCCCTTCTCCAGAGCCGCCTGCCTTCAGGGATCCACCTCCAAGCTCTCTTTACCGCCGATGACCTAAGCGATATTCTTGGTCAACCCTCCATCCGGGCCATTCTCAACCGGGCCTCAGCCTACTATCGCCACTACATCAACGGGATCCCTCTCCCTCCCCAGGTGCAAGTTGTACCCACTGCCAGCAATCTAGCCGCCCGTGTCCAGCGGCTCGAGACTGAGCTGCAAACCCTCAAACAACTGCTCATCCCCCTTCTGCCTGCCCACGGCCCCTCCATCGTTCTATCTCCACCCCTTCGGGATCCCAGCCCATCTGCCGATCTTGTTGAGACGCTGGATCCCTATCTCCGCACCACTGAGGCTCAGCTCCGCGCCGCCTATCCCCAAGAGGCGATCATCGACAGCACAGCCGATATCGGCAAATTGCGCACCATCGGCAATGCCCTACAAGGGATCCATCCTGTCCCCATGAGCACCCTGAAGCTGGGCAAACGCAAACTTCCAGATCACCTCTATTTCCCCAGCCAAAAGCGGGTGATTGCCTTTATCCAAGTGGGTCCCAGCAGCATGTATGGACAGCTCAATAACTTCAACCAATTGGTGATTGCTCACCCTGAGCTTCAGTTTCTTTTGCTACGGGATGCCCGCCTTAAGCCTCCTTCCAAAACGGCTACCGCCACCAAAGAGGCCTTGGCCGCCCTCAACAACAGCCCCAATGGCAAGTATGCTCTGCTCACCCAAGACGACCGCATCCATCTGGAGCTTATGCACAGGATGATCACCGACATCCAAAACCGCGACCTGGAAATCGACCTGACCCAAGCCGTTCGGTATTATCTTGACCACAGGGATCCCCCCCTTATTGCCTGGATCCTGGGCCGTGATTAAGCGCTCCAGATCCGTCGAAACCCCATGTTGTTCAAGGTCGGCTCCGCATCGGGATCCAGCACCGTAAAACCGGGATCCCATATTGTCCGGCCAAGCTTGTGACCTGATTCTTAAGGCTGCCGATCAACGGAGCCAAAGTACCTCAAAGTTTCCGGCATAGTGGGCTTTGTCCGGCTCAAGCTCTCCCCTGATTACTCAGTATCGGAGCGGCGGGATTTGAACCCACGACCCCCACTACCCCAAAGTGGTGCGCTACCAAGCTGCGCTACGCCCCGACGCACTTACGGGTAGAAGCCCATGAAGTGCCTAGCTAGTCTAGCATCGGATCGCGGCCAGAGTTAACCCCAAGCTGCGGGATCCCGTGGAAAACATGCTAGCTTAGTTAAGCCGTTAAGAAATCGCACGCCTGAACCACCGGGTGTCCTTACAGCCCTTTCGCGGTTTGCTGCAACAGCTCCTGAGTTCCTTGCCAATGGGGGTAGAGCGCTCTGTGCAGGTAACCGGCGGGAAGGCCGTAACTGGGATCCGTTCGGGCGGAGGCTAACCCGTAGGAGAGGAAAAACTCATGAGCGTAGTCAGTTTGCCTCAACTGTTGGAGGCAGGGGTTCACTTCGGCCACAAGGCCAGCCGCTGGAACCCGAAAATGCGGCCCTACATCTTTACCGAGCGGAACGGCATCCACATTATCGATTTGGTGCAGACGGCCCGCTATCTGAACGAAGCCTACGAGTATGTGCGGGATGCTGCTGACAGGGGTTGGCGCTTCCTGTTTGTGGGCACCAAACGGCAAGCTGCCGGGATCATCGCTCAAGAGGCTCGTCGCTGTGGCAGCTACTATGTCAACCAGCGCTGGTTGGGGGGTATGCTCACCAACTGGGCCACCATCAAAACCCGCATCGACCGCCTCAAAGAAATTGAGGAGATGGAGAGCAGTGGTCTTCTGGCTCGCCTGCCCAAACAAGAGGCCAGCCGTCTGCGGCGAGAGTTGGCCAGGTTGGAAAAGTACTTAGGCGGCATTAAAACCATGCGCAAGCTCCCCGATGCGGTGATCATCGTCGATCAGCGGCGGGAGGCCAACGCCGTTCAGGAATGTATCAAGCTGAACATCCCGATCATCTCACTGCTGGACACCAACTGCGACCCCGATCTCAGCGATATCTTCATTCCCTCTAACGACGATGCCATCCGAGCGATTAAGCTGATTGTAGGCAAGCTGGCGGATGCCATCTACGAAGGGCGGCATGGGCAGCTCGACACCGTTGAGGAGGATGAGTACGACTACGAAGGGGCGATGGATCTGGACGACGACATTCTGGAAGACATGGAGGACGAAGAAGAAGGAGAAGCCGAGGAAGGCTAGACCGAGGGCAGGGATCCCATGCAATCCGGACGCCTCCCTGCCTGTTCCCTATCCAGAGGCGTGTATTCTTGAAATCTAGGTTTACAATTCTACCGAAGCCCGCTCATTCTCACTCATATCCCGCCACATTCTTCCCGTTCTTTCATTCGAGGAGCCCTCATGAGCATTGATGCCAAACTGGTCAAAGAGCTGCGCGAAAAGACGGGCGCAGGCATGATGGACTGCAAAAAAGCCCTGGAAGATTCCGGTGGCGATATGGAGAAAGCCATCACCTGGCTGCGACAGAAAGGGTTGGCAGGGGCAGCCAAAAAGGCCAGTCGCGTCGCGGCAGAGGGGGCAGTTGACAGCTACATCCACTTCGGCAATCGAATTGGGGTGTTGGTGGAAGTGAACTGCGAGACGGACTTCGTGGCCCGCAACGAAGATTTCAAGAAATTGGTGCAAGACATCGCCAAGCAGATTGCCGCCTGCCAAAACGTAGAATACGTCAGCGTTGACCAGATCCCTGCTGAAGTGGTGGAGCGGGAAAAAGCCATTGAAATGGGCAAAGAAGATCTGGCCAATAAGCCGGAGAACATACGCGAGAAGATCGTGCAAGGTCGCATCGAAAAGCGCCTGAAAGAGTTATCCCTGTTGGATCAACCCTTTATTAAAGATTCCTCGATCACCGTAGAGGAATTGGTGAAGCAGCACATTGCCAAACTGGGGGAAAACATTCGGGTGCGGCGGTTTGTGCGCTTTGTCCTGGGAGAGGGGATCGAGAAAGAAGAAGTGGATTTTGCTGCTGAGGTTGCCGCTCAAGCCGGTCTCAAGCCGGCAGAGGCCCCCAAAGTGGAAGAGACTCCACCCGCTCCTCCTGAAGAACCTGCCCCAGAACCGGCCCCTGCTGCCGAGAGCAAGCCGGCCAAAAAAGGCTCCGCCAAGAAAAAGAAATAGCCGGTCAAGGCTGAGCTGTAGGGCCATGTCGGCGGTGCAGAGGCGTTGAAACTGCGTTATGGAGAGTGTGGGCACCTCTATGTCGGCAGTTCTATAACCACTACGCTTGGGTATCCCTTGGGGGAAAGGCTAGGTTATGCATGCAAATGTTCTGATCCTGATACATTTACGCTGAACACTGCTGAGCATTACTGCTCAACGATGAAGCGATAGCATTCTGTCCGTTTCCGTTGTCGCTACGCGACGCTAACGCGACCGCGTCAGCGGGACGGAGTCCAAACAGAAAGGCGGTATCCCGCAAAGCTCTGAGCATAACACCCAGAGCGCCTTGCCAATCTCGTGGTAGCCTATGGTTGCACTTTGGGCATCTAAA
>NZ_JBSSBO010000078.1:0-7457 GCF_054058915.1 Thermostichus sp. MS-CIW-41 | reverse complement strand
CGGGATACCGCCATTCTGGTTGGAAACAAACAGAATGCTATCGCTGCATAGTTGAACAGTGATGTTCAGCAGTGTTCAGCGTAAATGTATCAGTTATGGGAATGTCCCAGCTCACCGCAGCAGAGCTGCCCCCCAGCCAAATAGCCCATCCACCAACAGGGTATTCAGCACTGCTCCCGCAAATGCCCAATGGTGCAAGCGGCGGGATCCCTGGACTCTCCACAATCCAACACCCAGCAACAGAAGGCCCAAGCCGATGCCCCAACCCAGGCCCCAGGGGGTAGCCATTTTGTCGAGGGCCGCCCTAAAAGGGACAACCGCCTGCTCCAACCGGTCAAACTGCATCGCCTGCCGCCACTCAGGCAGCAGCCCCACCGAGTGAATGTAGAGATCTGTAACCGCCGTACCCCACAGGGAGCCGAGATAAAACCAGGTACCGATGCGGGCAAACCGTCGCCGTGTCCCCCACCAGACAATCGGGATCCCCAAGGCTTCCATGGGCATGTGCCAAAGAGGCTCAAAGCGCAGCCATCCCCAATACAGGGATCCTGCCAGCCAAGTCAGGGTAAAGCCGTACAGCAAATCTCCCCACAGGCGGGTACGGGACTGGGAGTAGAGATGCAAGCTAAGGCCCAGCCAGCCCAAAGACATCACCAAGCTGACCCAAGGGGCATACCGCACCAGGGGCGCTTGCACAAAAACGGGCAGACTCACGAGCAGAGCTGCCACTCCCCCAATGGCATGGTGGGATCGAAAACGCCTTTGAGCCGAGAGAGGGCGGGGATCCAGCCCGGCCAAACGCTCAGAGGACAGCAGAGGCTCATCTTGGAGAGGGGGTAAAAAAGGTGTAGAAGACAAAATGCAATATTAAAAACCTTTACATCAGTTAACATAGCACCTTCTTTGCCCTTCCCTCTTCTCCCCAGCAGGAGCGGGGAAGCCTTGGGGGCCTGGCATTCTCTCTCCAGAGATGTCAGGGTGGGAAGGAGGTGCTGGCCGGAGGAAACTGTATGGACTTGTTGTTGGCAGGAGACATCGGGGGCACCAAAACCAGCCTCAGCCTTGTCAATGCCGAGGATCCCGAGCACAGCCTTTACCACTGCCGCTATGCCAGCCAAGATTACGCCAACCTCGCCCCAATGGTGGGAGAGTTTCTGGCCCAGGCTCGGCGGGAGCTGGGGCGAGATCCACAGCCTGCTGCCGCCTGTTTTGCAGTGGCCGGCCCCGTCATGGAAACAAGGGGCTCAGGGTCTGAGGGACAGACTGCCAAAGTGACCAACTTGCCCTGGGATCTGCAGTCGAGCCAATTGGCCGCAGAGCTGGGGATCCCGCGCGTAGCCTTGATCAACGACTTCAGCGCTGTGGGGTATGGCGTGCTTGCCCTCGGCGACCAGGATCTGGACACCTTGCAAGTGGGTGAGCGTCAACCGCGGGCTCCGATTGGCGTGATGGGAGCAGGCACGGGTTTGGGGCAGGCTTACCTTACCTGGGGAGAAGGGGGTTACCAAGTTCATGCCAGCGAGGGCGGTCACGTGGACTTTTCCCCGCGCACCCCTCTGGAGTGGGAGCTCTTGAGGTATTTGCAAAAACGGCACGGACGTGTCTCCACCGAGCGGGTGGTCTCGGGGCAGGGGATCGTTGCCATTTATCAATTTTTGCGGGATAGCCAGTGGGGCTCAGGAGAAGAACAGCTGCTGGCCCAAATTGAGGCTTGGGAAAAGGGAGCTAAGCATATTGACCCGGCAGCCCAAATTGCCAATGCTGCCATGGAAGCACGGGATCCTCTGGCGGTGGAGTGTCTGCGGCTTTTCATCAGCCTGTACGGGGCTGCAGTCGGGAACTTTGCCCTACACCTATTGCCGCGCGGGGGCCTGTTCATCGCTGGGGGGATCGCGCCCAAGCTCTTGCGCCTACTGCATCAAGGGGAGTTTTTGTCCTCGTTTTTGGATAAGGGGCGGATGCGTCCTCTTCTGGAGCAACTGTCGGTGCAGGTGGTGGTGAATGCGCAGGTGGGGCTGAGGGGAGCTGCTCGCTACGCCGCCAACCTTTGGTAGGGAGCAGCCGCTGCTACTGAGGTTGCCGCCCCGGCCCAGCAGGCGATCGCAGCAATCCCAATGGGTGCTGGAAAATCTCGCCCAGCCGTCCTTTGCCCCAGACTCCATCTTGAGCCAGCAGATGGGGCAAGATGGGATTGCGCCTTTGCTGGGCTGGATTGGCAGACCCCACACCGGAAAGCACTCTGCCTGTGGCTCCGCCATCCAACTGACAATGATTGCCACCACGCAGAGGGACTTCATAGAAACTTCATGGTTGATCCGATGAATCCAATCTTTTGGGCTTTGGGCATAGCTGTGCTGCTGGCCGTGGGCTTGGCAGCCTATCTGTTGACTGCTCGCAAATACGAGTCTCCCGCCTCTGTGGCCAAGTCTTACGACGAGTGGACTCGGGATGGGATCCTAGAGTTTTACTGGGGCGAACACATTCACCTAGGCCACTACGGCTCTCCTCCCCAACGAAAAAATTTTCTGCAGGCCAAGCACGACTTTGTCCACGAGATGGTGCGCTGGGGGGGGTTGGATCGACTGCCTGCAGGGACAACCGTGTTGGATGTGGGCTGCGGCATTGGTGGGAGCTGCCGCATCTTGGCCCGCGACTACGGCTTTGTTGTAACCGGTATCACCATCAGTCCTCAGCAGGTGAAGCGGGCCCAGGAGCTCACCCCCCCTGATCTGCCTGTCCAGTTTCAGGTGGCAGATGCCCTCGACCTGCCCTTCCCCGATGCCAGCTTCGATGTGGTGTGGTCCATTGAGGCAGGGCCTCACATGCCGGACAAGGCCCGCTATGCCCAAGAGATGCTGCGGGTGTTGAAGCCAGGGGGAATCCTGGTGGTGGCGGACTGGAACCAGCGGGACGACCGGCAAAAGCCCCTGAACTTTTGGGAGCGGCTGGTGATGCGGCAACTGTTGGATCAATGGTCACACCCTTCCTTCTCCAGCATCGAAGGCTTTGCCGAGCAGTTGGAGGCTACTGGCCTGGTGGCGGGACGGGTAGAAACCGCCGACTGGACTCAGGAGACCCTTCCCTCTTGGCTGGATTCCATCTGGCAGGGCATTGTCCGTCCCGAAGGGTTGCTGAAGTTTGGCTTGGTGGGCCTGATTAAGTCGCTACGGGAGGTGCCCACTTTCTTGCTCATGCGCCTGGCCTTCGGCACCGGCCTCTGCCGCTTTGGCATGTTCCGGGCCGTGCGAGCCGCCACGTCGGCAGACTCCACCCGCACAGAAGTGGTTGCCCACAGCAGCCAATAGGAGAATAAGAGAGATGACAACTCTTGCTCCCACTCCGGATACTTTGGCAGCCCTCTACGACGTGATTATCGTCGGCGGAGGCATCGCGGGCTTAACCCTAGCTTGTGCCCTGCGGGGATCCGGCCTGCGGTTGGCCCTCATTGAGGCCCAGTCGGCTGAGGCAGTCAAACAGCGCCCCCTGGCCTATGCCCTTTCGCCGCTGTCAATCCGCATCTTCCGGGCCGTCGGGGTGTGGGAGGCGCTGGCTCCCCACATTACGCCCTTTGCTCAGGTGATTTTAACCGACGCCAACGCTCCCCAGCGGGTGACGTTTAGGCCGGAGGATGTGGGGGAAGCGGCAGTTTTCTACTGTGGCGAGCATGCCTGGCTGCAGCAGGCGCTCCAGGAGCAGGTGGCTGCCGATCCCAAAATTAGCTGCTACTACGAAGCCAAGGTGGAGAGCGTAACCTATGGGAAGGCTGCAGCCGAGGTAGAGCTGGAAACGGCCCAGGGGCGTCGCCAACTGCGGGCCTCCCTGGTGGTCGCCGCCGACGGCCTGCGCTCCCAGGTGCGGCAGTGGGCAGGGATCCCTAGCGACGGCTGGGACTATTGGCAGTCCTGCATCACCGCCTTGGTGGCCCCTTCCCAAGACCACCAAAACATTGCCTACGAGCGCTTCTGGCCTGCCGGCCCCTTCGCCATCTTGCCCCTGCCCGGCAACCGCTGTCAGGTGGTCTGGATCATGCCCCACGAGCAGGCCAAAGCCACCCTGGCCCTTCCTCAGGCCGACTTCTTGGCCGAGATGCAGCGCTACTACGGCGGTCAGAGCGGCCAGCTCACTTTGCTGAACCGGCCCCAGGTTTTCCCGGCTCGCCTACGGCAAAGCCGCCGCTACTATCAGCATCGTCTTGCCTTGGTGGGAGATGCCGCCCACCACTGCCATCCGGTGGCTGGCCAAGGGCTCAACCTCGGCATCCGCGACGCCGCTGCCCTGGCCCAGGTGCTCCTAGACGCCTGGAGACGGCATGAGGATCTGGGAGATGTCAAAGTCCTGCGCCGCTACGGTCGCCGTCGCCGCTGGGAAAACTGGGTGGTGCTGCTCTTCACGGATCTGCTCACCCGCACTTTCTCCAACTCCTACTGGCCCGTAGTGGTTATGCGGCGGTGGATCCTGAGAGGGATGATGGCCTTCCCCCCCCTGCGGTGCTTGCTGCTGTGCTTGATGACGGGACTTTGGGGGAGCTCTCCCTACAGTCCCAGCTCCTCCTTGGCCTTCTGAGCGGCCAGGAGCACCTCCGCATCTTCGGCCTGCGACCAGTCGGGGTCGGCGATCTCGGCGTAGAACCTTTGGTCGTAGGAGCGGGTTTGCACCACCACCGGCATAGGCACAGCGTGGCCGAGAAGGAGGGCCTGTTGCTTGGAATCCAGCTTGGCCAACACCGTTCTCAAGTTCTGGCTACCCGCCACCCCTGTGAACACCGCCTCGATATCTTGGTCGTCGTTGAGCAGCGCCGTGATGCGAGTGCCCAACTGCGACATCACCTCGCTGTCGATGCGGGAAGGGCGTTGATCCACCACCAGCAGCGTGACAAAGTACTTGCGCATCTCGCGGGCAATGGTGCCGAAGATGGTCTGCTTGGCCGCCCGCGGATTTAGAAAGCGGTGGGCCTCCTCGATGGTGATGCACAGTTGACGGGGCCGGTCGAGGGGATTTTTGGATTGCAAGTACCGCTCCGTCTGATGTACGTAGGCCTGGTGAATGCGGCGGGTGATGACGTTGGCCGCCAACATGTAGGAGAGCAGGTTGGACTGGGATCCAAACTCGATAACCACGTGAATGCCGCGGCTGAGGGCATCCAAAATCTGGCCGATGTAGTTGTGGGGCAGGGTGCTGCGGATGTACTTGAGGTTGTCAAGGCGGGTGAGCTTGCGCTGCAGGGCCATCATCGAGGCTTTGTTGCCCATTTTCTGTTCGCAAAACTCTTGAATCTCGGTGTTGGAAAGGCTCAAGAGGCGGCTGATCCAGTCGCGGCCAAACTCGTTGCGCAGGATAATGGCGTTTTCCAGGCTGGCTTCCGATAGGTTCAGCTCCTCTGCCAACAGGGCCAGATCCTCCACCTCGATCTGGTTGTAGGCGATGAAGAGCTCCTGCGCATCCCGCACCCCTCGCCGCCGGGTGGAATCAGGATCCAGGGTATAGATCTGTACCTGACCGGGAAAGAGCTGCCGCAAGCCCTTGACAGTGGTGGCGTGCTTGTCTTCGCTGGCCGCCTCCCAGCCGTACTCGGAGTGCATGTCAAAGATCAAGTTCACCGCTGCCCGTTTGCGGATGATGCCGGCCAGGATCAGGCGGGCTAGAAAGGACTTGCCGGTGCCCGATTTGCCGAAAATGCCGTTGCTGCGCTCCACCCAGCGATCCAAGTCCAAACAGATGGGCACAGCCATGTCGAGGGGCTGGCCGATAGCAAAGTTGCGCCGCTCCGGGTCGTCTTCCCAGCCGAAGACGGTGCGAAAGTCCAGTTCCCGTGCCTCATACACTTGCGAAAAATGGGCGGGCACTGTTTTCACGGGCAGCAGCTCCATGGCGCCAGCGGAAGGGGGTTCTTGGCCGAGGGGAGCTGCCAACGCTTCTGGCCGTTCGGGATTGACCAGGGGATACAGCCTTTCCCCTTCCGTTTGCCGCGGCACCAACATCAGCATCGGGGTGAGGGCAATAATGCCGTAGGTGCCGGTACCTGCCAGCACCTCCTGCAGCAAGGTCTCTTCCGGGCGGGGGGGATTGACCAGAATTTGGGGGTTGCTGGTTTCTAGGGTAACGTCAGTAAGCAGGCCAAAGAAGCGGTTGCGCTGCCCCTGGATCACCACGAATTTGCCCACCCGCAAGTCTTCTACCGAGACACCGGGATTGAGGCGAGCTTCCAGCCCTCGACTCAGGGATCCCTGAATCACGGTGGCCAAAGGTTGAGGAGGGGTCATGGCAGTGGGGGTTGGGTTCCAGATGCCTTATTCAGTTGCCCATCTGTAAGCGGGCGCTGGTGCGGGGGGCGCCATCCTGCACAATCCAGGTGCGGACGATCTCCACTTCCTCCGGCGTCCAAAAGCCCAGACGGGACAGGGGCAGCCCGCGGGCCTGAATGTAAGCAATCTCAGGGGATCCGCCGCGAGCTTGGGGGCGGTTGAGCTGAACTCTAGTCTCGACTGAATGCAGTGTACATTATATATATTCAGTATGCCCCAATTTGTAGCTCCAAAGGGAACAGCAATAGGTTTAGTGCTGAACTAGAGGTCGTACTTTGTTATTAGGATTCAAGACGGAGTTAAGACTGAATAACAAGCAAAGGACACTGGCGGCGCAGCACGCTGGGGTTGCTCGGCACGCTTACAACTGGGGACTGGAGCTTTGTAAGCAAGCTGTGGCAGAGAAGCGGAAGATTCCCACGGCAGTTGATCTGCACAAGAAACTTGTAGCCGAGGTGAAGAGGGCTAATCCTTGGTACTATCAGGTTTCTAAGTGTGCTCCGCAGGAAGCTCTTAGGAATCTGGAGAGAGCAATTAAGAGGTGGCGTGCTGGGAAGTCTAGATTTCCAGTATTCAAGAAGAAGGGGAAGCTGGACAGCTTTTACCTAGAAGGTGGGATTAGAATTTCCGGCAACAAAATCAAGGTTCCGATTTTCGGCTGGTTAGCTTGTTACGAGGTCTTGCCTGCGGTTGTGCCCAAGAATGTTGTTATCAGCCGGCGGGCCCACCGTTGGTTTATTTCCTTCAAGTATGAGGCGCCTGAGCCAGGGGGGCTGGAGAAGGAAGGGGACGTTGTTGGGGTTGACCTAGGAGTTAACAATCTAGCCACGTGTTCTGACGGGGGGACTTTTGGCAACCCCAAGCCCTATTGTAAGGCTAGGAAGCGGCTGAGGAGGTTGCAAAGGCGGTTGTCCAGGAAAGTTAAGGGGTCGCAAAACCGGCGGAAGGCAGTTAAGAAGGTGGCAAGACTCCACAAGAGAGTAGTTGATATTCGTCGGGACAACCTACACAAGCTTACTACCTATCTAGCTAAGAGGTATCGGGTGGTAATTATAGAGGACGTAAACTACCCGGCTCCGACCGCTAAGCGGTACGGAGCGGGCTTTCAGTAGCCCTGAGCCTGCTCTGCTCTACCAGAGAACAAAACAGGCCCGA
>NZ_JBSSBO010000077.1:0-8059 GCF_054058915.1 Thermostichus sp. MS-CIW-41 | reverse complement strand
TCCGGGCTTGTTTTGTTCTCTGGTAGAGCAGAGCAGGCTCAGGGCTACTGAAAGCCCGCTCCGTACCGCTTAGCGGTCGGAGCCGGGTAGTTTACTTAAGGATCAATTGAGAGATCCGATAGACATGAACAAGCTCAGCCAACGGCTAGCGACTGCGCAAGAAAGTCTCAATGCCATCGGCAATGGCCCGCGCCAAAATAGCCTGATATTCGGCAGTAGCCAATTTTCGCCCTTCGGTTGGGTTGGTTACGTATCCCAACTCCAGCAGCACGGAGGGCATACCCACAGGTGTTTCCCGCACCACAAAAAAGCGGGCTCGTCTCACCCCCCGGTCAGCAGCACCGGTGGCCCTGACCAAGCTGCGGTGCAAGATGGCGGCCAGCTCGGCGCTATCGGGTCGCAGGTAATAGGTCTCGATGCCGTGAATGCCGGAGCGATCCAGGGCGTTGGCATGAATGCTCACCAGCAGGGCAGCATTGGCCTGAACGGCCATATCCACCCGCGGTTGCAGCAGCACTTCCCGGTCATCGGTGCGGGTCATCACCACCCCGTACCCCCGCTCCTGCAGCAGTCGTTGCACCTGGTGGGCAACGGAGAGCACGATGTCCTTCTCCTGGATCCCATCTACCCCAATAGCACCGGGATCCCGTCCCCCGTGGCCGGGGTCGATGGCAATGACCGTCCGGTTCAGAGATTGGGGGGTGGAAGGGGAGGCAGGGCCGGGCGTCTGCGGCTGAGGTATTGGTGGAGGAGCATTCAGAGGTCGCAGCTCCAAGGTAATGCGGCGGGATCCCTGGCCGGGGTTGGGCTCGAAGACATTGAACTCCTCGGCGGGCTGCACCAGAATGCTGACCGTGCGGGCATCTTCCTGGACAAAGCGGATCCGCTCCACCGGCCCTCCAACCGGCAAGCCGGGATCCGGCATAGACTGGGGCAGGCGAGCGGGCGCCACGTTGATGCGGTAGCCACCACTCTCGGGATCCCAGCCGGCCCGGTAGAACATGAATCCATCGGCGCTGATGATCAACCGGTTGCCCTGGAGCTGAACCGATTGCAACGTGGCCAGCGGCCCACTGCTGTTGACAGAGCTGACCTCGGGCAAAAGGCTGGCCTGGGCAGCACCGCCGGCAGGCTGGATCCAGATCCCACCCCGCTGTGGGTCGTAGCGGGCTTCCCAGTCGCCACCGGAGGAATCCACATCCAGCACTACCCGAGCAATGGTGGGCTCAAATTGCCCGATCCGTAGCCGCGCAACCCCCAGACGGTTGATGACATAAGCTCGCTGGGTGAGGGCAGGGCTGAGGGTGGTGTTGAGAAAATCCACCACTACCCGATCCGGATCGAGGATGCGCCGCACCGTAGTGGAGGGGCTGCCTTGGGTACGGATAAAAAAGCCTTCTGCTTGCGGGGATACCTCTAAAATTTGATGGCCGGAGCGAGGAGATGGGGTGGGTGCCGGGCGTCGGGGAGGCAGTGTCGGCAAAGGCGGGGACGGCGGGAAGGGATCCCTGGAACCTCCCAATAAGCCGGCAGATGAAGGGGGAGAAGAAGAGAGAGATCCGGCCTGGGTGAATTGAACAGCCCAGCGGGAGGGGCCGGCAGTGAGCAGTTGCAGTTGGTTGAGGCTGAGAGGCTGATCCGGCTGCAGATACAGCACAAAGCGGGTAATGGTATCCGTAAGCTGGCTAATCTGCAGAGAGGTGACACGGCCCGCAAAAGTCTGGGTTTGGGGCTCCTGTCCAAAGCGGGTGTTGGGAAAATCCAGCACAACCCGAGGCGGATTCTGCAGCACGAACAGAAAAGGCCGCACCTCGCCCTGGGTGTTAACTTCCAGCCGCCCCTGCTGGGGGTCGTAGTACCAACGCTCAATGCGCGATAAACCTGGGGCTGTAATCGCCTGAGCCTGGACAGATTCCGGGGGAAACAGCCCTGCCCCCGCCAAGCTCAACAGCAGCATCGCCCCCCATATCTGCCTTGACCCCGGCTTGCCAAATTCGGGCATGACCTTCCATCCACTCCCCACACCTGCAACTATACCAACCTGCTTTCGGAGCAGCCTGAGAAGGAGCGCAATTCCGCTCTTGCTTGCGGGGCCAGAGGATAATGGGCATATCTTCTCCATCCCACTGCTTGTTCTCCGACGAGGTATCTTGGGATGCCCAGGCCACCGGATCCCCTAGCCCTGGCCCGAGCTGGACACGCCCAGTCAATTGTGCAGGTTGTGCGGACAGAACTGCTGCGGCGTCGCTGGTGTGTCCGGGTAGACTTTGCCGACGAGACCCTGCACGTCCACCTGCTGGGATCCCTGTACCAGCCTGCGCTCTCCCCCCAAGTTGCCGCTGCCCAACTGTTTCTGATCTTGAAGCAACTGCGGATCCCACGGCTGGAGCAAGTGGAAATTTGCGCTTTCCGCGGCTCACGTTTGCTCTGGCGGCAGAGCCTAAAGCTGGGATCCCGGCAGCGTTGGGATCGGTTTTCCTTCGATAACTGGGCAGTCAACGCTTGGGCTTACCCGGCTGCGTTTGCGGTGGCCCTGATGGTGAACAACATAGGCTTGTTGCAGTTGTGGTGCCCATCTGGGCAATGATTGGGCGGGAGAAGCGGCACCCCTATCAGGTTGGAGATGGCCTGTTGAGCATTCGCTCTATGCTGAGGGATATGTATAGACAAACTTCCTCTGCAACGGTACTTTACCCATGTCAGCCGCCTTCTCTTGGCCCTACCGCACCCCAGGGATCCCAGACTCTGCCTTTGAACGCATCCCAGGGATCCCGATGAGCCCTCGTGAGGTGCGCGTGTTGGTGCTAAGCCAGTTGCGCCTGGGAGAGAACCACTGCCTGTGGGATATCGGCGCCGGAACCGGCACAATTGCCATTGAAGCGGCTGTTCTATGCCCCAAAGCTCGCGTGATTGCCATCGAGCGAGATGCCGAGGTAGTCAGCCTAATCGAGAGCAATTGCGAGAAATTTGGCCTCACCAACGTGCAGGTGATTCAAGGTACTGCCCCCGATTGTCTGCAACACCTTTCTCCGGCACCGGATCGCATCTGCATTGAGGGAGGCCACCCCCTACGCGAGATCTTGGAAGCCTGCTGGAGCCATCTCAGCCCCAACGGGCGGGTCGTGGCGACGACCAACTCTTTGGATGGGCTCTACGGCCTTTCTGCCGGCCTGGCCGCTGTGCGGGCTCATCATGTGGAGGTGATTCAATCGGCGGTGAACCGCCTGGAACACCGCGGTCGGACTCAAATGCTGCTGGCACTGGATCCCACCTTTGTTTTGAGCGGAGAAAAAATGGGCTAAGTTTTGTGTAAACTGTTTACATTTTTTGGTAAATCTTTTCCTAAGGTGATGGATAAAAGTGGATTGATTTATCTCGGCTGTCTTAGAACCAGCAGAAAAGATTGGGTCACCCAAACCTTAAGCTATACTGATATTTCTCGATCCCAAACTCAAATCTGCTTTTATACCAGATAAGAGAGCTGGGAAACCCAATAGCTATGGATCAATTCCAACACCCCTTTCAGGAGTCACGGGAAGTCAAACTGCGGCAACTGTTGATTCGGGAGCGCTGGCCGGAAATGCTGAAAGGCTGCCGGGCTTGCATCCATTGGGACGACTTCAAGCGACCGGAATGCTGCGGTGACTGCGGCATTGGCGATCGCCGTAGGCAAGCGGTAACCGAAGAAAGCCCACCCAGCAAGTCCCCAGGAATTTGGGGTTTCCCAAGCTTTCCAGAGGGGGATCCCAGCTCCTGCAGTAACTTTGGTAGTTTCTATTGAGAACTTTTACTCAGGGAGTTTTACCTAAAAACCGGGTCTCAAGCCCGGTCTTCATACCTGCCTGCGGCGGAAGCAAGCTGGCAAAGTGGGGAGGCAACGAGCGCCTCTCCCAAGATTGCTATGTCGTCGCTCCCTAGCCTCTCATCTTGCCCTCATTGGCCCCCTGCTTCCGCTTCTCAGAGGCAGCTCCCCAGCAACCTCAAGGGGGGCAGGAGGATCCATGTTAATTTCTACACCAACATGGTTAGCGACAGGGTCGGCGACAAGCCTCAAACCCTGATTCTTCCGTTGACCCGGTCGATCCCGCTCTGGGCAAGGGTTTCAGGCCTCTCGGCAGAGAAAAATAAGGGGAAATTGCAGCCGTTCGCGCCAGCGGGACGGAGTCCTTAAACGAGACCCTGTCGATCTAGGCCCCTGGATCCCGCTCTGGACAAGGGTTATAATCGGGGAGAGTCGCTTCCCTTCGGGGAAGTGGAATTAGTGGAATTAATGGAAACAATACGAAACTTCTCAATCACCAATACCCCCATCATTCCCCACGCTAGGGGGTAGAACTTGGCACTGGCAAACCCTGCCTGCAGGGCCATTTGTCGTTGCTCTTCTCCAGAGGGAAAGCGATCTAGGCTGGGATCAATGTAGGCATATTCGGATCCCAGTCCCAAAGTTTTGGCCTGGGCAACCACCTGAGTGTTCAAGTACCAGCGCTGAAATTGTTCGCAAAGAGGGATCCCTGTGGGGCGGTGAAAATCCAAAATGGCGGCACGACGTCCTGGCTTCAGTACTCGCCTAATCTCTCGCAAGGCTTGGGGAATATCGGTTACATTGCGCAAGCCGTAGCCCATGGTAATGGCATCGAAGCTACTGTCGGGAAAAGGTAAGGCCAAGGCATCTCCCAAAACCCACTCCAGGGAGTAGCCAGGGAAGAGCCGGGAGCGACGCCGGGCAATCGCCAGCATGGCGGGAGAGAAATCTAGGCCCACCACATGTCCCCTTCGTCCTACTCGGCGGGCCAACTGCAGAGCCAGATCACCGGTTCCACAGCACAGATCCAGCACATATCCTCCTGAGCTGGCGCCCGACCAACGCACGGCCATACGCTTCCAAACCTGATGGAGGCCCAGGCTCAAGGTTTGGTTGAGGGAGTCATAGTGGGGAGCAATGCGGTCAAAAAGCGCTCGGATTTCCTCAGGCTGTTCAAAGGTTGGGCTAGGCACCTCTTCTCAACTCCACCTCATGTTCCCCGTACAAACTTTGTTGCTCCTGTTGCTCCGCAACGCTACGTGACCGGATCTGTGGTCTGAAGCTAAAGGAAGAGGGGTGTTACGGCGGCACTGGGATCCCACTGGCTCCCACTCGGTGGCGGCGGCTGGGGTAATCAGCCAAACTCAGGGACAGGGATCGGGATCCGGCTAGGCTCGAGGCTGGGATGCGGATGGTTCCCTGGAAGACTTGGCTATTGGGGGGCAGCTCCCCCGGCAAACCCTGGGTGAGCGCGCTGATTGACCGTCCATTGTCGTCAGTAATGTTCAGGAAGCTATAGAGAAAGCGCACCGTCTCTGCCGAGTTGTTTTGCATAGCTACATTCAGAACCACTTGGCTTCCCTCGCGACGAACCGAGAGCACCTGCATAGAGACCTGTCCACCGGCGGCAATTGGTAGGGGGGGCGGAGGTGGTGTGGGCGCCGGCGGGGCAGGAACTCCGTCCTGCTGACGGGAACGAGAAGGTGGAGGAGATGGAGTGGCGGGGCGAGGAGTTGGCGACGGGGCCGCCGCCAATTCAGGAGACAATCTGGGGGTGGGTGTTGGAGTGGGAGTTGCAACCGGCGTGGGTGCTGGGGTAAAGAGGGGGGTGGGAGTTGGGGACGGACGAAGGCTGGCTTCGGCTGCTGCAATTACCTCAGCCTCGTTCAGCAAGGGCACAGTGCGGGGATCCCGAACTTCGCGGGAAGGAGAAGCCCGACCGGCGCCGGTGACGGGAGAAGAAACCCCCGATAGAGCTCGCTGGCCAAATAGGTAGCCCAAGCAAGCGCTCAACACCGTTGTGAAGAGAAATGCGCTCGTCCAAAACAGCACCCCCGAGAATGTGGAGGTGAACTCCTGAGATAGTCTGGCCGGTCTGCGCAAAGGCTGTTAACTCCTGCTGCTGGTTCGCTTACCCGATCATACGAAAGTGACGGAGAAGCTAGGGGTTCTCGACCGGGGCAGAGTTTTTGCGCTGTCGCTCATGGGCCTGTAGCGGGGCGCTGTCTAAGTTGGGCAGCCGCTCCCCCAGCCACCAACCCGGATCTTCCCAGCTCAGGGATCCCAGCCATTTCCCGGCCCGATCTGCCAAGACCAAGCCCAACAAAACGGGAGCAGTGGTGATCCCCAGCGCTAGGCTGAGCCAGAGCGGTTGAGCAGATCGAAAAGAGGCCGAAGCAGCCTTTTGTTCAGGCGGAGATATTGGCTTGGGATCTGTCATGGTCGGGCTTTTGAGCCTGAAGTTCAAGTGCGCTGTTGTTAGGTTAATCTCAAGCGTCAGTGGATTTCCAGCGTAATGTCGATTGTGCTGATCTGCGGCCCTGTGCGCTCTGGCAAAAGCCGGCTGGCAGAGGGTTTGGCTGCGGCTTCGGGCTTGCCGGTTGTCTACCTGGCTACCGGGCCAAAACCCGATCCTGAGACTGACCCAGAGTGGGCAGAGCGCGTTCAACAGCACCGGCAACGACGACCTTCCGGTTGGCAAACTTGGGAAACCGGGAGGGACTTGGGGGCAGAACTGCAAAAGTTACCCCAGCCCTGCTGTGCGCTGGTGGATTCGCTGGGGGGATGGGTGGCGCAGGGCCTAGACTGTCCCTCTTCAGAATGGGATCCCTTGGTGCAATCCTTCTTGGCAACCTTGCAAAGCCATAGAGGGGAGATCCTCCTGGTGTCTGAAGAAGTGGGCTGGGGGGTGGTGCCCGCTTACCCACTGGGGCGGCGGTTTCGGGATCGGATGGGGGAACTGACCCAAAGGCTGGCTCCCCTGGCCGACCAAGTGTTTTTGGTAACGGCAGGTTTTGCCCTCGATCTCACCCGTCTAGGGATCCCAGTGGCGAGCAAGACAGAGCAGAGCTGAGATAAGCTGCATTTGCAAGCCAGATAGCTGTGTTGCCGTGCCGATTACCCTCTACCTTCCTGCCAAGGCCATTCAAACTCTGGATCTCACCCCCGGCCATGAGCTGGTGAAAACCTTGATGGCCGATCCCGTGCGTGCTGCCCAGCAGGTGCAATGCGCCATCGATTGGCCGCGCAGCCCTGAGGATCCACGGGAGCTGTCCGAGATCCCGGAGGTGCGCCTGTGGTTTATTCGTTGGGATACAGTCTACCCCTGGATGCCCTACTTTCTCAATTGGCGCCAAGGAGAACTCGCCCGTTACGCGGCTATGATGGTGCCCCACCAATTCAACCCTCGGGAGGGTATTGTTTACAACCCAGAAGCGTTGGAGATCTTTGTCTATCAGAAGATCTTTGTGTTGATGCGGTGGTTTAAGCAGCAGAACCTGGGATCCGTCTCCATGCTGCGGGATATGGCTTTGGTGTTTGGCTTCGAGATCCAGCCGGAGTTTCTCGCCCTATGGGAGGCAGAGCCATGAAGGTGATGGTGGCCAACACCTGGCCGGGGATCCCAGGAGCTACGGCAGTGGCCGACGCTTGGCAGCAGGTGGTTCAACGCCCTTGGGGCCGGCTCAGAGTGGATCCCAACCCTTCGGAAGCTCAGCTAAAGGCCCTCTGGCAACAAATCTCCGAGTGGGCAGGAGAAAAAGATCCCCTACTGGTTTTGCCGGGCAGCGTTGCCGATCCCCTGGGGCCAGGCCAAACCTGGGCCGATCTAGCCCATGCGTGGGGGTTGAGCTTGCTGTTGACGCTGCAGCGGGAGGCCGCTCTGAGCCAAGCTGCTGCTTTTGCCGCCCTGTTGCGCCAAGCCAAGGCCTGCGGTTTGGGGTGGGTGCTGATTGGATCCCTGACCGAAACTGGGGATCCCCAAGCCTTGGAAAAGCTGGATGCAACTTTGATCCCGCGCCTGGAAGCCCAAGTAGGAATGCCGGTGTTGGGGAGAATGGCTCTTGATGGGCAGATCCTTTGGGATCCAGATGCCCTGCTGCTCTGCAATGCTGCCCAACCAAGGAACTGAGCGCCACCCACTGATCCCTGCGGCTCGAACCGTTCCTGATACATTCACGCTGAACTCTCCTGAACATGGTTCAGGAAAGAAGCGATCGCATCCTGCCTATCTCTGTTCGCGTCAGCGGGACGGAGTCC
>NZ_JBSSBO010000076.1:0-8185 GCF_054058915.1 Thermostichus sp. MS-CIW-41 | reverse complement strand
CTCCGTCCCGCTAACGCGAATGGAAACAAACAGAATGCTATCGCTGCATAGTTGAACAGTGATGTTCAGCAGTGTTCAGCGTAAATGTATCAGGATGTCAACCCCAATGCAGCTACAGGAAATTGCCCAAAAATTGGGGTGTGCCTACGAGGGGGATCCCACCCTGGAAATTCACAGCGTGGCCAGCCTGGCGGAGGCTCGCCCAGGGGAGCTGAGCTTTCTCAGCGAGGCCCGCTACCTACCTCTCTTGGAGCAAACCCAGGCCAGCGCCGTCATCGTGGAGGAAGGGCTGGCTTTGCCCTGTTCCATTGCCTGCTTGCGGGGCAGGGATCCCCGTCTGCTCTTTGCCCAGGCCATCGAGCTGTTCTACCAACCCTACCGCCTACCGGTGGGGATCCATCCTACAGCGGTGGTGGATGCCAGCGTCCAACTGGGGGAAGGGGTGGCAATCGGGCCGCACGCAGTGGTGATGGAGGGAGTGAAAATTGGCGACCACACCCAAATCCACCCCAACGTAACCATCTACCCCCACGTGCGGATTGGATCCCGGTGTCAGCTTTTCGCCAACTGCGTCATTCACGAGCGCACCGAAATTGGCGACGACTGCCTCATCCACAGCGGCGCGGTCATTGGCGACGACGGCTTTGGCCACATTCCCCTCCCCGATGGCTCCTGGCGGCGCATGCTGCAGGCGGGCCGGGTGGTGCTGGAAGACGGCGTGGAGGTGGGCAGCAACACCACCATCGACCGGGCCGCCGTTGGCGAGACCCGTATTGGCCGCGGCACCAAGATCGACAATCTGGTGCAAATTGGCCACGGCGTGCGCACCGGATCCCACTGCCTGATCGTGGCTCAGGTGGGCATTGCCGGCAGCACCCAGTTGGGCCACCACGTCATCTTGGCCGGGCAATGTGGCTTGGCCGGGCACCTGCACATTGGCGATGGCGTGCGTGTAGCCGCCCAGACAGGAGTAACCAGCGACGTCCCCGCCGGTCAAACGGTGGCCGGCTACCCCCACCAACCCATTGCCGAATGGCGCAAGAGCATGGCCGTCCAGCGGCACTTGCCTGAGCTGCAGCGCGCCCTGCGCAAGCTGGAAGCTCGTGTGGCCAAGCTGGAACAGAACAGCACGGATAGAGCCCCCAACGCAAAAATGCTCGAAGTGGGCGTGGATCCTGAAACTACATGCTCTAGCTAGAACCTCCTTTGTCAACTTCCCCAGTGGCCTTAGCTACTGACTGGGAGAACTTTTGACCGAAGAGGTTCTATTGAAACGTCATGAAGGATATACCTTCTACTCAAGTAGCAAAGAGTACCTCTATGTGTGTGAACTATGTTTCCCTTGTACAAAACATGGGTAGGGCACAGGATCTGGTCTATTAATCGTCTATCTTCTTCAGAGTGAAACTCTAGGTATATTATCTTAATGTCGACTAGAATTTCGAACAAATCCTTTAATATTTGGGTCTCACTACCTTCAGTATCTATCTTGAGAATATCGATGTTGTAAGCGCCAACACTCTTTAGAAATGAGCCTAGGAATGAGCTTGCCTTTACAAGCTGTACAACTCTTGGAAAGTCACCATGTTGGTTCTTGTGTATCGAACTCCAACAGGCCGTTACAAGACTACTGTAGAAAGTCTTGGTGATATCATCACTGTACAGCCCAAAAGGGTATACAGTGCATCCGCCTATATCTAGGCTGTTTAGCTTTAGCAAGTGAAGAGCTAGAGGGTCAGGCTCGAAGCAAAGAATAGTAGCATTTGGATAAAGCATTCGAAAGTAGGCGCTTGCGATGCCTATGTTTGCTCCTACATCAACAATTATTGATACGCCATCGACGAAGTTTAAAAAAGGATATGGCTGCTCACTAAAGATTTCGTCAGTCGTGAGTAGCGCTGCGTCTTCTTCCTCCCTATAAAAATTGAGATGTAGTGTCCAAGAAGATCCATCCGCTCTATTCACGCCCAAGAAAACTCTTTCAACGTTCGCTAACTTTGTTGCGTTCGAGAACACCAATTGATTTTGTTCATCAAGGACAAAAACAAATTTTAAGTAGGGCAGGAGTCGAGAAGTAAGATGGCTGTTGGATCTGGCAATCAGAACATCCCAAGTCGCAGTACCTAAGTGGCTGGACTCTTCCTCCCAGACATGTACTCTGGAAACGACCCTCTCGTCCTTGGGAAGCTCAGACACTGGGAACCCGGCCTCAACATAGACTTCTAGTCTCGGCAGATCCAGGAGATCTGCCACAACTGCTACTGGGCAGTCTTTGCTAACCAGTACCTTAAGTTGCTCCTCTACACGGTGTAGCTCCTGAACAGGTTCGTAGATAGCAAGGCGTGTATTGACAAGATCTCTGTAGGCAGTGCTAATGAAGAATCTGGGATCGGACTTAGCTGCGTAAAAGTTGGGTAGCTCTCCCTTGAAAACCCAATTCATCAGATCGGCTATCCGATGCTTGGGATGCCAGTCCACAAGAAACTTTTCATAAGCTCTTTTAGCTATCTCTAGAGCCAGCCCTGGATTTTCTAGGTAAAACTTGATTTTCTCAACTAGCTCCAGCTCAGAACTATAGACGTCGCAGTATAAGCCGGGGCTCAGATACTCATCAAAGCCGGATGCAAAGGAGAGCTTGTCTGTCAGCAAAAAGCCACCCGCAGAAATCACTTCCAGGTTCCTAAGGTTCAGATCCCCGTTCAGGCTGCAGTTAAACGAAATCAGCGATTCGGCAAATAGGCGGGCTGCCTCTTGACGGTTGGCAGTTTTGGCAAGAATGGGCAAGTGTGCCCTCTTTATGGCTTCGACCAGACGGGAACGTCTGGGATGCCCGGATCCCTGATGGCCAATAAAGACAACTTGGCTTTCTCTTGCTTCTACCCACTTGTGGACAACCGTATGCATGGAGATGAGAGGTAGCCAGGCCAGGTTTTCCGCGCCCGCCGCGGCAAACCAGTGCAGGTGCTGGCGGTTGTGAGCAGTAACAACATAATCAAAGGCTTCAACGGCCCAGTAGGCCAAAAGATGTTGGATGGGGAAGTGACCATGATGCGTGGTTCCGGCTAGTAAGACGGTTGGACAGCCAAATTTTTTCGTGTTGAAGGGGTTGCTGTATTCGCAGCTGGAAGCTCGTACAATCACCAAGTCAAACTCTTTATCCACAATCTGCTCAGACTGCTGGACAAAGTCATAGAGGTCATAATCTCCTTCCGGACACTCCACCAAGCCTTCACGACGGTTGACATAGCCTAGTCCACAGCCCCCCACTCTTTTTTTGGGACAGACAGTTACTTGCCGATCTGAAAACTGCGGCGGTGGCATGTAGTCTGGCGCAATTGGCCAGCTCAGGAGAACTCGCGGTTGCAGAGTTTCTTTGTTGGAATTTTCCATAGCTCGTCCTTCTAATCAGTGCTGCTGACAAAGTGTAGCTTCTGCCCAGGCTACAAAGAGGGCTAGTTTTGCACTATCCTGCCCTACGTGCATCCATAATGACAAGGTCAGGAGCCAAGTGCTGATTATACCTACACACCTACCAAGTTAGACGGTGCATTCGCGGAAAGCTGGCAGCGCAAGTGCCAAATGGACTCACTCATCTGCGTTACCCAAGCCTGGTCGCAGCAGCGTCCCAGCTGCTTTGCTGGCAACAATGAGATGGGGGAAGGTTTCCAGACATTAAGGCCGCGTGGGTTTGCTGGGCCACTGCTTCTGGGGAATTGGTGCCCACCGAGGCCGAACTGGAGCGCCAACGTGCTGAGCAAGAGCGACAGCGAGCAGAGCGCCTGGCCCAGAAGCTGCGGGAGCTAGGGGTGGATCTCAATGCTTGAGAAACTAACCCTAAAGTTGAACTCTTTCTACCTAAGAGGCTCTATTGGAGAATCCTTAGGTACGCAGTTTCTATTCAAGTAGCAAAGATTTCCGCGGTGCGCGTGGACTATATCTCCTCTCCAAAGAACATGTGTCGGGTTAAGCAGTTGGTCGATTAGCCGTCTATCTTCCTCTGAATGAAACTCTAGGTAAATCACCTTTATAGTGCTTAACTTCTCAAACAAGTCTTTCAGTATTTGCAGCTCACAACCCTCAGTATCTATCTTTAAGATGTCAACCTTATCGATGTCTATACTCTTTAAAAAATGACTTGCCTTCCTAAGGTAAGCGAGCTGGGGAAAACCAACACATGAGCTTCTGTAAACTGAGGTATGACGAGTCGTCTGTAAACCAGAATAGAAAACTTTGGTAGTATCGTCGCTATACAAGCCAAAAGGATAAACATAGCAGTTTTCTATGCTGAGAGAATTCAGCTTTAGCAGGTGAATTGCTTCATAATTTAACTCAAAACAATAAATAGATGCATTCGGATAAAATATCCGAAAATACGAGCTTGCAAGACCGATGTTTGCGCCTATATCAATAATTACTTCTACGTTCGTCACAAAGTCTAATATCGGGTAGCACATTTTGTTAAATATCTGGTCAACAATGTAATCAGTAGAGTCGTCATTGTAAACTTTCACCCTAAATTGATATCCATCTCTCCTTTTCAGAGTCAGTAGACTTGTATCTACTAGCTTTTTAGCGTTGGAAAAAACTATCTGATTCTCAGATCCTAAGAGGAAGACAAATTTTGAACTTGCTACTCGCTCAACTGATTTGGTAATTAGAATATCCCAGCCTCTTTCATCACGAAGATCCTTCTCTAGCAGATGTAGTCGAGACAGAGCGCCCTTCGGGATCTCAGACACTGGGAACCCGGCCTCAACATAGACTTCTAGTCTCGGCAGATCCAGGAGATCTGCCACAACTGCTACTGGGCAGTCTTTGCTAACCAGTACCTTAAGTTGCTCCTCTACACGGTGTAACTCCTGAACAGGTTCGTAGATAGCAAGGCGTGTATTGACAAGATCTCTGTAGGCAGTGCTAATGAAAAATCTGGGATCGGACTTAGCTGCGTAAAAGTTGGGTAGCTCTCCCTTGAAAACCCAATTCATCAGATCGGCTATCCGATGCTTGGGATGCCAGTCTGTGAAAAATCTTTTATAAGCTCTCCTGGCTATTTCTATTGCTAAACCAGAATTCTCTAGATAAAACTCAACCTTTTCTAGTAGTTCTGTCTCAGAGTCGTAAACGTCGCAATACAGCCCAGGCATTAGATACTCGTCAAACCCAGAGGCAAATGAAAGGCGATCTGTCAGTAGAAATCCTCCAGCAGAAATAATCTCGAGATTTCTCAAGTTAAAGTCTCCATTCAGACTACAATTAAAAGAGATTAGAGAGTGAGCAAATAGATGAGCACCTTCTTCTCTGGTTCCTGACTTAGTAACTAAAGGCAAGCCAGCCCCTCTTAGGGCATTAATTAGCCGAATGCGTCTTGGATGAAAGGCACCTGCGTGACCTAAGAAAGCAATTCTGTTCTCCCTAGCTTCTACCCATTCATGAGTAACTGTGTACATATGTATGAGTGGTAGCCAGGCTACATTGTTAAACCCTGCTGCCGCAAACCAGTGTAGGTGCTGGCGATTGATGGGAGTAACCACATAGTCAAAGTCTTCCGCCGCACAATAGGCTAAGAGATAGTTAATCGGGAAAGACTCTTGATGAGTAGTCCCAGCAAGTAAAACTGTTGGACATTTGAGCTTCTTAGTGTTGATAGGGATACTAGGCTCACAACTCGATGCTCCAACAATTAGCAAATCAAACTCTTTATCCTCAATCTGCTCAGACTGCTGGACAAAGTCATAGAGGTCATAATTTCCTTCCGGACACTCCACCAAGCCTTCACGACGGTTGACATAGCCTAGTCCATAGCCCCCCACTCTTTTTTTGGGACAGACAGTTACTTGCCGATCTGAAAACTGCGGCGGTGGGATGTAGTCTGGCGCAATTGGCCAGCTCAGGAGAACTCGCGGTTGCAGAGTTTCTTTGTTGGAATTTTCCATAGCTCGTCCTTCTAATCAGTGCTGCTGACAAAGTGTAGCTTCTGCCCAGGCTACAAAGAGGGCTAGTTTTGCACTATCCTGCCCTACGTGCATCCATAATGACAAAGTCAGGAGCCAAGTGCTGATTATACCTGATTATACCTACACACCTACCAAGTTAGACGGTGCATTCGCGGAAAGCTGGCAGCGCAAGTGCCAAATGGACTCACTCATCTGCGTTACCCAAGCCTGGTCCCAGCAGCGCCCCAGCTGCTTTGCTGGCAACAATGAGATGGGGGAAGGTTTCCAGACATTGAGGCCGCGTGGGTTTGCTGGGCCACTGCTTCTGGGGAATTGGTGCCCACCGAGGCCGAACTGGAGCGGCAAAGGGCTGAGCAAGAGCGACAGCGAGCAGAGCGCCTGGCCCAGAAGCTGCGGGAGCTGGGGGTGGATCCCGATACCTTGTAAGGGTAAAGAGAGGAGAACTGGCAATGACTAACCCGAACCCAATTACTGAGGTGCTGGATCCGGTTTATCTACCCGAGTTGCCCCCCACCCAAGACGAGCTTCCCTACGACGACGGCGAGCCCATGGAAAGCTGGCGGCACAAGTGCCAGACGGATTTGCTCATCTCCGTTACCCAAACCTGGCTGCAGCCGCGTTCTGATGGTTTTGTTGGCGGCAACATGTTTCTTTACTACAGCTTGGAGCAAGCCCGCAGCCGCAGTTTCAGAGGGCCCGATTATTTCGTGGTGCTGGGAGTACCCAAGGGCGAGCGCAAAAGCTGGGTGATTTGGGAGCAAGGGAAGGGCCCAGACGTGGTGATTGAGCTTCTTTCCCCCAGCACTGCCCAGGAGGACAAGACAAGCAAAAAGCAACTTTATGAGCAGATTATCCGGGTGCCGGAGTACTTTTGGTTTGACCCGTTTGAGCCAGAGGACTGGGCGGGGTTTCGGCTAAGGGGCGGCCGCTATGAGCCAATTCAAGAGGATGCAGAGGGTTGCTTGCCGAGCGAGGTTTTGGGATTGTACCTAGTGAAGTGGGAGGGCAGGTTTCGGGACATCGAGGCCACCTGGATTCGCTGGGCCACTGCTGCTGGGGAACTGGTACCCACTGAGGCCGAACTGGAGCGGCAAAGGGCTGAGCAGGCCGAACAACGGGCAGGGCGCCTGGCCCGGAAGCTACAAGAGCTAGGGGTAGATCCAGACGCCCTGTAGACAGCCAAGTAACTCAAGACAACAGATGGATCCCTAGGAGGCCAACAGCAACACAGGTAGCTTTTGAATAGCAGGCCGTAATCCCTTGGGAAAGCGCTCCCGCTTCAAGGGATAGCGATAGTTGAGTTGGGGAATCAGCCTCTCCCATTGATGGGGGTTCAAGCCAGCTACCACTGAACAGAACGGCTCTCTACTGAGCTCTAACCCCTCTTCCATGAGCCTGAGAGCTATGTTGCCTGCAGCTATCTCCAGAGTTTGATTGGCCAGTTGCGGATCCGGATCCCCTAGGAAGATCAGAGCATAGTCTTCTGGCTGAGGACTGCGCAGAATTGGCTCCAGCAAGCCCTCCAGTTCTTGGATAAGCTGCTCTGTCTCCATTTCCCAGTAGGGGAAAAGACCCACGTTAATCTTGCTTAGACGGATCCCTTCTGGTTTGAAGGTTTGTATCAAACCATCTGTGATTACCGGCCAGTTCTCAGAGGGACTTAACCATACAGCACTAGGCCAACCCTGAATCTCTAGGCTATCTGGCTTCCAACCAAAGGGCTCAGCTACACTGTGCAGCCGAAAGAACACTCCAACTTCCTGCTCAAAGTCATGGACAGCCTTTGCGCATCCTTGCCAGTCTTGATAGTCATCGACCTGGATGAACCCTCTGGGATGAACTTGATGATAGAGATGACGCAAAATATCCATCGTTGACTGATACCAGTCAGCATCTGCATGCAGCAGAGCAATCTCACCCACTTGCTCTCGATAAACAGGCAAGGTGTCGGCAAACAGCCCCGGCACAGGAACAATGAGATCCCAGACCCCAAGTTCCCTGGCAATGACTTCTAGATTCTCTGAAACGGGTGCCGCTAAAGTACCTGCTAAGCCCGTATCATTGGCAGCAACTCCTCGGTAACTGATATCCACTTCTGTTGGCTCGGGCATACCCGAGAAGGTATCAAAGGCATACAGCTTGCGAGGTCGACGGCTGTAGTTCTTAATCACCCAGGCCAGCAAAGCTGAGCTTCCACCCCTGCAAACACCACATTCTACAAAGTTCCCAGG
>NZ_JBSSBO010000075.1:0-8627 GCF_054058915.1 Thermostichus sp. MS-CIW-41 | reverse complement strand
CACTGTCCGCCCTTGGGAGTCGGTGATGCGGCCATCGTCCAGCACCTGCAGCAGGATGTTGAAGACATCCGGGTGGGCTTTTTCCACCTCGTCAAACAGCACCACCGAGTAGGGGCGTCGCCGCACCGCCTCGGAGAGCTGCCCGCCTTCTTCGTAGCCCACGTAGCCTGGAGGAGCTCCGATTAGACGAGAGACCGAGTGCTTCTCCATGTACTCGGACATGTCGATGCGCACCATCGCCTCGGAAGTGTCGAAGAGGAACTCCGCCAAGGCACGGGCCAGCTCGGTTTTCCCCACGCCAGTGGGCCCCATGAACAGGAAAGAGCCGATGGGGCGATTGGGATCCTTCATGCCGGCCCGGGCGCGCCGAATGGCTGCCGCTACGGCGGCTACCGCCTCGTCTTGGCCCACCACCCGCTGGTGCAAATGGGCTTCCAGGCGCAGCAGCTTCTGCTTTTCCGACTCCATCAGGCTGGTGACTGGGATCCCGGTCCAGCGGGAGACGATCTCAGCGATATCTTCAGGAGTCACTTGCTCCCGCAGCAGCGGCTCGCCGTTGGTCTGCAGCTTGGCCAGGTGAGCCTCCTGCTCTTGGATTTGCCGCTCCAATTCCATCAGCTTGCCGTACTTGAGCTCGGCAGCGCGGTTGAGGTCATATTTTTGTTCAGCCTGTTCGATTTGAAGCTTGACGGCGTCCCGCTCGGCTTTAAGGCTTTGCAGGCGTTCGATAGCCTCTTTTTCAAATTGCCAGCGAGCATTCAACTCCCGTTGTCGCTCCGTCAGGTTGGCCAGCTCCTGCTCAATTTTGCTGAGGCGATCTCTAGAGGCAGCATCATCTTCTTTTTTCAGGGAGAGCTCCTCCATCTGCAGTTGCATGATGCGCCGGTCGATCTCGTCCAGCTCGACGGGCTTGGAGGTGATCTCCATCTTCAGCTTGGCCGCCGCCTCGTCCACCAGGTCGATGGCTTTGTCGGGCAGGAAGCGCTCGGAGATGTAGCGGTTGGAGAGCACCGCTGCCGCCACCAAGGCGGAGTCGCTGATTTTCACCCCATGGTGCAGCTCGTAGCGCTCTTTGAGGCCGCGCAGGATGGAGATGGTATCTTCCACCGAAGGCTGATCCACGTACACCGGCTGGAAGCGGCGTTCTAGGGCCGCATCTTTTTCGATGTGCTTGCGGTATTCATCCAAAGTGGTGGCACCAATACAGCGCAATTCGCCCCGTGCCAGCATGGGTTTGAGCAAGTTGCCGGCATCCATGGCCCCTTCGCCGGCCCCGGCGCCGACAACGGTGTGCAACTCGTCGATGAAGAGGATGATCTGGCCTTCGGATTCAGTGACCTCTTTGAGCACAGCTTTGAGGCGGTCTTCAAATTCCCCGCGGTACTTGGCCCCGGCAATGAGAGCGCCCATGTCCAGAGCAATGACTCGCCGGTTTTTCAGAGACTCCGGCACATCTCCCCGGTTGATGCGCTGGGCTAGGCCCTCCACAATGGCTGTTTTCCCCACGCCGGGTTCGCCGATGAGGACGGGGTTGTTTTTGGTGCGGCGGGAGAGCACCTGAATGACGCGGCGGATCTCGTCATCTCGCCCGATCACCGGGTCCAGCTTCCCTTCGCGGGCCGCCTGGGTGAGATCGCGGCCATAGCGCTCCAGGGCTTCGTAGCGGGATTCGGGGTTTTTGTCGGTGACCCGCTGTTTGCCTCGCACCTCTTTGATGACCGGTTTGAGGCGCTCTACCGTCAGGCCCAGGGGTGCCAAGACCCGCTTGCCCACCCGCTCATCTTGCAGGGATCCCAAAAACAAGTGCTCCACCGAGATGAAATCATCGCCGTACTCTTTGCGAAACTCCTCGGCCCGATCCAGGGTGGTTTCCAGGCCGCGACCCAAGTAGAGCTGATCCACCCGCGCCAACTTGGGCTGCTGGTTGATGAAGCTTTCCACTTTGTCCCGCACCAGCCTCGGATCGATACCTGCCCGTTGCAGGAGGGTTTGGGTGAGCCCCCCCTCTTGATCCAGAAGGGAGATCAGCAAATGCTCGGTTTCCAACTGTTGCTGCTGGTGCCGCCGGGCCACATCTTGGGATTGGACAATGGCGCTCCAAGCTTTTTCGGTAAATTGATTGGGATTGGTGGGCTGCATAGGAGTTCGGCAGAGCTTTGCTACTCAGTATAGGAAGGCAATACAGACACAGGGAGCACCCTGGACTCTTTCGGGGCAGTAGAGCTGGGTGCCGGAAGCTCCGGTAGGATCTTCCTGATCTAGGTATCGCCTATTTTGCCAGAGCCAGAGTTCGCAACAACCGTCCTCTCCAGCTGCGATCCATGGAGGGATCCCCGCCTTATTCTTCTTCTTCGTAGGGACGGCCTTCCCCGATTACCGCCAGGTCAATTTGTTGGCGGTAGTAATCCACGTTCTTAATCTGCACCTCCACCCGATCCCCCAGGCGAAACTGGCGCCGACTCTTGCGTCCCACCAGCGCCTGCTGACGGCTGCGGTACTCGTACCAATCGTTTTTCAGGGTGCTGACCCGCACCAAGCCTTCCGCCAAGATGGGATCCACCTGGACAAAAAAGCCGTAGTTCTGGACACCGATGATTAGGCCGGGGAACACCTCTCCCAGGTGCTTTTGCATGAACTCAGAGCGCTTCAGGCCCATCAGCTCCCGCTCCGCCTGCTGCCGGATCCGGTACCCCTCCTGAATTTTGGGCAGTTGCGCCTGGAGAAACGCCTGCCATTCCTCCTGCACCTTGGGCGGCAACACCTGCCAGTCGATTTGGCCGTAGCCGCTGGGGCCGTGCAGATCCACCACGGTTTTGGAGCGAGGGCTGCGGCGATCGCGTCCTTTGCTCAGGGCCAGGTGCAGAGCACGCAAATTGAGCAAGTCGGCATAGCGGCGCAAGGGGGCCGTAAAGGTGGCGTAGGGTTCTTTGAGGCCCAACCCAAAATGGCCGAGTTGCTCTTCCAGAGGCTGGAGACGATACTCGACCGGGGGCAAGGTGGCCAGCATCTGCGCCACCAAGGCCGGGCTCGCGCCAGAGGCCAACACATCGGGAGCGGTGATGCGGGCACAAATCCGCTGCCAGTCCGCCAGAGTTACGACAGCGGGATCTTGCAAATTCAGATCCAGCTTCATGGCATTGGCCAGGCGCAAAAAGCTCTGCAGGGCCTCGGCGGCAGGGGCAGGCTGCACGCGGGCCAAAGAAGGGATCCCCAACTGGCGCAAATGGTGGCCCAGGATTTGGTTGGCCAGCAGGAGAATTTCCGTCATCAGGGCATGGGCGCCGAGGCGATCGCTGATCAAGAGGGGGCCGTAGCCGCTTTCATCGGCAGAGTGGGGAGTGAGCAAATCCAACAGGGGCAGGTCAAATCCCCCCGCTTGGTGACGTTTGGCCCGCAGGATCTGGCTGAGGCGCAGCAGATTTTGCAGCAGGGCCATCAACTCCGGCACTTCTTCGTCGGGGCCCAAGTCGGCGGTGGTGGCCAAAAGAGCCTGCACCTGACCATAGGACAGGTGAGCCCGCGATTGCACCAGGCTGGGGTAAATCTCGAAGTTTTGTACCACCCCTTCTGGGTCGAGGGTCACTAGCAGTGAATAGGCCAAGCGCTCCTGCTGTGGCAACAGAGCCAGGCGGTTGTGCACCTCCGGCGGAAAGAGAGGCAGCACCATCGTATCGAGGTAGACGGTGGCCGTCCGCTGCTGAGCCTCTTGCTCCAAGGGGTGGTCGGGATCCAGCCAGTGGGCTACGTCGGCAATGTGGATCCCCAGCAGCCAGTGGTCATTCTCTTGCCGCTGCAAGGAAACAGCCACGTTGGGTTCCAAGCCGTGGGGATGCTGCAGATCCAAAGGCTCCAAAGTGATGCAAAACCAATCGCGCAGATCGCGGCGGCCCTTTTGGTCAGAGCGGCTGAGCTTTTTGGGCAGAGCTGCTGCTGCCTCCAACACTGGAGCGGGAAACTCCTGCGGTAGGTCGTACTTGCAACAGACCAAATCTGCATCGATGGAGGCCTCTGGGCCGTCGCCCAAAATTTTGCGAATGGTTCCGGTTGGGGGCAGATCCCCCAGCGGGTAGCGATTCACCTCCACATAGGCCACCCGACCTTCCGCCAGCTCGACAGGGGATCCCTCCGTCAGGGCCAGCTCGAACAGCAGCCGGTCGTCCAAGGGCACCACCCGAAAACCCTGTTCCGTCTGTTTGAGGCGACCCACCAGGGCAGAATTGGCCCGCTCCACAACGGCTACCACCTCTCCCTCAGGGCTGCGGCGACGGTTGCCATCTTTGGTGACCCGCGCCAACACCTGATCCCCATTCCAGGCGCCGCTGAGGTTGCTGCCGTGGATGTACACATCCTCCACCCCCGGCTCGTCCCGAATGGCGAAGCAGAAGCCTTTGCTGGAACAGCGCAAACGCCCCACCACCAAAGATTCGTCCGGCTTGCGCCGATAGCGAGGGGGATCCCCTAGTCGTTCCAGAAACCCGGCCCGCACCAGGCCATCGAGGGCAATCTCGAGCATTTCCGGCGCTTCTGGGTCGGGGGACTGCAAGAGGGCAAGAAGAGTATCTTTGTCGGTCAATTGATCGGGAGGCTGAGAGAGAAAATGCTGAAAAATTCGAGAGAAGTCCATTTTGGGTATTGGCAAAGGGTATTGGCAAAAAAGAAAAAGAGGGGTTAAGACATCGCAAGACCCAACCCGTTGGCGTTAGTCACGCTGGCCGGTGACAATGAAGGCAACCCGCTGGCCGATGTTGGTGCTGTGGTCGGCCAGACGCTCCAGGTAACGGATCGCCAGCAACATCAATAGAATAGGCTCGACCGATCCGCGAATGTCAGACTGCTGCGCCAACGTATTGTAAAGGTTAGTGTAATCTTCATCAACGGCGTCGTCTTCCCGCTTCAGTTGTCGGCCCAGGTCAGCATCCAATTCCGTCAGGGCCACCAGGCTGTGGCTGAGCATTTTCTGGCAACGCTGCATCATCACGCGAATACGACCCAGCTCCGGGGGCGGCGGGTACATGACCAAGCGCAGGGCCACTTCGGCCAAATCTTTGGCGTAGTCGCCAATCCGCTCCAGATCGCGTACCAGTTGCATCAGGGTACTGATCCAGCGCAGATCCCGCGCCACCGGGGAGCGCAAGGCAATCAAATTAATACAGTCTTTCTCGATTTGACGATAAAAACGGTCAATTTGCTTGTCTTGGGCGATCACCTGTTCGGCGGCGGCCAAGTTCTGTTCAAACAGGGCCTGCTGGGCCAAGACCACCGACTTTTCCACCAGCGCCCCCATGCGCAGCACGTCCTGCTGTACCCGTTTGATGTGAAGTTGCAGCTCGGCTTGCCCCATGGCTTTCTCCCATGAATGTGGGCAGGGGGGAAATGTCTGCAGTCGTTTTGGATTCAACAGAGCCAGTTGATCTCAATCATGGCAAACTTCGCCTGGAATAGGGGCAGGGAAGATGGCCAACTTGGGGGAAGATGAAAATAGCGGTTGCCCTTTGAGGGGGATTCGTCTGTCTGGAGTTCTCGGGTTGCTTTGTCGATTGAGACGGTCTCATGGCTCTCCCCCCTATCGTTGTGTTGGACGATGATCCCACCGGATCCCAAACCGTTCACAGTTGCTTGCTCCTCACCCGCTGGGATCCGCAGACCTTGAAGCTGGGGTTGCAGGATAGCTCGCCAATTCGCTTTATCCTCACCAACACCCGATCCCTGCCGCCGGCCAAGGCCGAAGAGGTGACGCGGTCGGTCTGCCGGGCCCTCAAGCAGGCCATGGGGGAGCTGGGGTGGGAGCGGGCCCTTTTTGTTAGCCGCTCCGACTCGACGCTGCGGGGGCATTACCCCCTGGAAACGGATGTGATGGCAGCAGAGCTGGGGCCTTTTGATGCCCATTTTCTGGTGCCGGCCTTTTTTGAGGGAGGGCGCATCACCCGCGACAGTGTCCACTACCTACGGGTGGGGGAGCGCTGGGTGCCGGTGCATGAGACGGAGTTTGCTCGGGATGCGGTGTTTGGCTACCACCACAGCTATTTGCCGGACTATGTGCAGGAGAAAACCCAGGGGCGGATCCGGGCTGAGCAGGTGGAGCGATTGACCCTAGAGCAGATTCGCGCCGGCTGTCTGGAGCGGCTTTTGAGTCTGGAGGGGAATGTCTGCTGTGTGGTGGATGGAGAAACCCAGGCGGATCTGGATCGCTTTGCCCAGGATGTTTGGGCGGCTATAGAGCAGGGGAAGCGCTTTTTGTTCCGCAGCGCCGCCAGCCTCTTGACGGCTTTGGCCCAGTTGCCGCCACAGCCGGTTCTGCCAGAGCAGATGGGGCGGTTTGTCCGCTCAGATCGGCCAGGGGTGGTGATTGTGGGATCCCATGTGCAAAAGTCCAGCCAGCAGTTGGCCCGCCTTCTGCAGGAGCCCGAAACCCAAGGCATCGAGGTGGAGGTGAGGCGACTATTGGATCCCGACGCGGAGCTGCTGCCAGGGATCCTGGCCCAAGTTCACAGCACCTACGAGAAGGGTCTGACGCCGGTGGTCTACACCAGCCGGGAGGAACTGACGTTCGAAAAGGACGCCGTAGAAATGCGCCTAGCTTTTGGGCAGAAGGTTTCCCGGTTGTTGATGGGTGTGGTGCAGGGGCTGCCAGAAGGGATCGGCTATCTCATCAGCAAGGGCGGCATCACCTCCAACGACACCCTCAGCGTTGGCCTCAACTTGCCGGCGGTGCGTCTGCTGGGGCAAGTCTACCCTGGGATCTCGATGGTGATCACCCCGTCCGATCATCCCCGCTTTCCCAACCTGCCGGTGGTGTTGTTTCCGGGCAATGTCGGCGAGGCGGATACGCTGCTTTTGCTCCATCGTCGCCTCAAAAGTCGGGGCTTGGTCTAGAGTGAAGTTCCTCCTGCCGATGGCTGAATTCGTCCCCCCGCCAGAAGCCCTGCCCACCTTGGATCGCTGGTGGGGATCCCTGCGGCAGCCGCAGGCGGAACTGCCCCCGGCAGTGGTTCACCCTTCTTCCGCTCGTTTGGGCAGCCAATCCTGGGATGCCGATGTGGTGATTGCCGGCGGCACCTTGGGGATCCTTCTGGGGGCGGCTTTGGCCAAGCGGGGCTGGCGGGTGATCCTGCTGGAGCGCGGGATCCTGCGGGGGCGGGAGCAGGAGTGGAACACCTCACACCAGGAGCTGCAGGTGTTGTTAGAGCTGGAGCTGCTTACCCCGCCCGAGTGGGAGGCAGTCCAGGTTACCCACTACCCGAGGGGGCGGATTGGCTTTGGGGAGGGCCCCCACTGGTGGGTGGAGGGAGTGCTGAATGTGGGCGTGGATCCAGTCAGCCTCCTGGAGTTCCTCAAGCAGCATTTCCTGGCCTGGGGGGGCCAAGTGTGGGAGCAGACTGCCTTTCAAAGTGCCACCGTTCACCCCGATGGGATCTGCCTCCAGACCACCAAGGGACAGATCCGTGCTCAACTGCTGGTGGATGCTATGGGGCATCGCTCCCCCCTCGTGGCCCAGGCTCGCCAAGGGCAGCCGCCAGATAGTGTCTGTCTGGTGGTGGGATCCTGTGCCCAGGGGCTGCCCGACCAACCCACGGGAGATCTCTTCTACAGCTTTACCCCAGCCCAGAACGGCTACCAGCCCTTTTGGGAAGCTTTCCCTGCCTGCGATGGGCGCACCACCTATCTTTTCACCTACTGCGACCGGGATCCCCGGCGGCCTAGTCTAGAGCAGCTCTGGCGGGATTACTGCCGGCTGCTGCCAGCCTACCAGGGGGTGGAGCTGGCCCAGATCCGCTGGGTGCGCAAGCTATGTGGCGTTTTCCCCGCCTACCGCCGCAGCCCGCTGCAACTGCCCTGGGATCGCCTATTGGCGGTGGGGGATAGCAGTGGCAGCCAGTCGCCTCTAAGCTTTGGCGGCTTTGGCGCCATGTTGCGCCACCTGGATCGCCTACAGCAGGGGATCCACGAGGCCCTGGCGCAACGGCAGTTGAACCAGGCAGCCCTGGCCCTGCTGCAACCCTACCAGCCCAACTTGGCCGTGACCTGGCTATTTCAGAAGGCCATGATTCCCCCTCTGCAGAACAAAAGTTGGGATCCCAATAGCATTAACCGCCTGTTGAGCAGGGTGTTTGCGGCCATGGTTGCCGCTGGCCCTCAGGTGGTGCAGCCCTTTTTGCAGGATGTAGTGCAGTTCGGCGGCTTGGCCCAGGCCCTGTGGGGGGTGACGCGTCGGGATCCCAGCTTGGTAGCCAGACTTTTGCCTCGGTTGGGGTTGCCGGAGCTGGTGGCATGGGCGGGCCACTTTGGGGCCCTTGGCCTCTACGAGCTGCTGCAAAGGCTAACAGATCGCCCGGAGCCGGAAACCAACCCCCAGGACTACTTCTGGAGACGGCGCCGCGAGGCTTGGCGCTACGGCTGCGGTCAAGATTACAAGTTATTTCCATAGTGATATCGAAACATTGTCAATTGTGATTCAATGTGATCAAGCTCACCATTACGTTTCATGACGTTTGATATCCATAGTGGAAGAGTTGGGATCTTTATCCATCCACTCGTCAGCTAGAAATCGCAGGAGCCCCGCACTGTACCCGTAGGGTCAGTGTCGGGAGGAATGCGGAAGTTATGATAGAACCATGACCCAAGTCCTG
>NZ_JBSSBO010000074.1:0-9442 GCF_054058915.1 Thermostichus sp. MS-CIW-41 | reverse complement strand
CCGTCCCGCTAACGCGAATGGAAACAAACAGAATGCTATCGCTGCATAGTTGAACAGTGATGTTCAGCAGTGTTCAGCGTAAATGTATCAGGAAGTGGGTCATGCCGTTTGTGATTGCCCCGACCGACGTGGGCGTGCTGGTGCTGGGGGCGAGCCTGTTGCTTTTGGCCGGGGGTTGGGCCTGGTGGCTGCGGCGGCAGAAGCGTGCTGCCTCCCCAGAATCTACAGCCGTTTCGCCGGCCCCGGCGGTTGACCCATCTGCCCTTTCGGCGGAACAGGCGGCTCAACTACAGCCCTTCGAGCAGGCGGTGGGAGATCAGCCGCAGGATCCCATTGCCTGGTACAACCGCGCCACCACCCTCGACCACCTGGGGCAAGCCCAAGCTGCCCTGGCCAGCTACGACCGCGCCCTGGAGCTGAAGCCGGATTTCCCCGAAGCCTGGAACAACCGTGGTTCTCTGCTGGACGATCTCGGTCGCCATCAAGAAGCTCTGGCCAGCTATGAGCGGGCTCTGCGGCTGAAACCGGATTTTTTTGAGGCCCGCTTTAACCAGGCCAACACGCTGCGGCAATTGGGCCGCTACGAAGAAGCCCTACGTGCCTACGAACGGGCCCTTGCCCTCAGCCCCCACAGCCCGGAAACGTGGTACCTGCACGGGCTAACCTTAGCCTCTCTGGGACGGTGGCAGGGATCCCTAATCAGCTACGAGAAAGCCCTCGCCATCAACCCCGTCAATGCCCAAGTTTGGCAGAGTCGGGGCCTGGCTCTGTTTCACCTAGAGCGCTACGTCGATGCTCTGGCCAGCTACGAACGAGCCCTGCAACTGGGCTCCGAATCGGCCTCTCTCTGGGCCGGCCATGCCCTTGCCCACCACCGCCTCGGCAACCCGATGGAGGCCCTCAACAGCTATGACCGTGCCCTGGCGCAAGATCCCAAACGCCCTCAGATCTGGGTGCAGCGCGGCCTGGTGCTGATGGACTTGAACCTCTACGAGCTGGCCATCCAGAGTTTTGATCGGGCCCTGCAGATGGATCCCAGCAATGCCGAGGCTCACTACGCCAAAGCCTGCTGCTACGCCTGGGAAGGCCAAGTGCCTCAGGCCCTACAAGCTTTGGAGCAAGCCCTACGCCTGGAGCCGGAACGCTACCGCCCCTTGCTCTCCTCTGAGCCCTATTTCGACCTCATTCGCGAGGAGCCGAGTTTTGCATCCTTTTTGGCAGCCCTTGCCGGCACGGATCCCCCCAAGAACCCCCCGCCGCTGTCACGAACAGCCTCTTGACGTTCTCACCTCCCAGAAGGAGAGGAGAGGCTGGAATGCACAGGCTGTTTCACCGCCAACCTGACCCAATCACCAATAACCACGAGAGCACGCCAACAACAGAAATCCGGCAATTTCGTTGGGTCTTACGGGAAAATTGCGCTCTTTTGCCGAGGAAACCCGCCGATTTTCCGTGGAGATGCTGTTGCTTGGGTCAAGAAACCTGGTCAAACTAAGAACGTTCCAGCTCTTGGCAAATCTCAACAGTGTCCGGTTGTGCTTCTAACGCCATCCCTGTAGCCCTGTAGCACCTGCTTGCGCAGGGTCTGGCTGGGCAAAAGCGTCTCTTGACTGGATGGGTGTTGGTTATGGGTGGGATCCTCAGCCTTTGAATGGTTTTCCAGTTCCTTAAGTGCTGGTTCTACAGTTATTTTCGGCAAATCGGTAAAGTGGTTGTCTATGATAACGGCCCCTCGCCTGACCTCTCCCAAGAACTCCGTCTCCCTGAGGCGACCGGCGGCCCTCCCCTCCATTGCCTTTGGCCAAGACCGGATTCCCAGCCGCATGTGGATCTATGGCATCTAGTGAGGATGTTAAAGCCCGAACTGCCGAACTGTTGCGGCTGTACCACCAGAATCGCGATCCAGCCCTGCGCAACCGGCTGGTGGAAATGAACTTGGGCTTGGTGCGCAAAGAGGCCCACCACTGGCGCAACCAATGCAATGAGGGGTACGACGACCTGGTGCAAGTTGGCTGTTTGGGTTTGATTCAAGCTATCGAACGCTTTGACATCAGCCGAGGCCTGGCTTTTAGCTCCTTTGCCCTGCCCTACATTCGCGGAGAAATTCAACACTACCTGCGGGACAAAAGCCCCACCATGCGGATCCCACGCCGCTGGACGACCCTGCAAAGACAAGCCAAGAAGGTGATTGCCCGTCTGCGGCAAGAGTTGGGCCGTTCTCCCTCTGAGGCCGAGGTGAGGGAAGCCCTGCAACTGACGGAGCAGGAATGGCGAGAGCTGGAGCTGGCCCAACAAAACAGCCTTTTGCTCAGCCTGGATGCTCCGATTCAAACTGAGGAAGACAGTGTTGCTCTGGGGGAGGTCGTTCCGGATCAGCGCTACCGCAGTTTTCAACTGGCTGAAGAAGATCGTATTCGCCTACAACATGCCTTGGCTCAGCTGGAGGAACGTACCCGCAAGATTTTGGAATTTGTCTTCTTCTATGACCTCACGCAAAAAGAAACGGCAGAGCGGCTAGGGATCAGTGCCGTTACCGTTTCCCGCCAAGTCAAAAAGGGGCTGGAACGCCTGGCTAAGTTGTTGAATCAAGATATTTTTTGAGATACAGCCCGTTACAAATTAAGGGATATAAAAGGGTATAAAAATCGTGTTTCCGAGGCTTGACCCCAGTGAGGTTTAGAACAAGCAGGTTCATAGTCATTCCAGACTCGATTGAGATACTCCCGCCGCTGCCCAGACGCTCCGCGCCGCTTCCCCCAGCCCCTCCAGAGGGAGAGGGGAGTTAGAGAGCAATGGAACGGAGATGTTTCATTCCTGTTGAAAATGACCATACAGGTGTATCCCATAACCCCTTAGTAGACTGTACTTGAGCCGACGCAATTGGCGGTGACTTTCCACCCAGTAGAACGGCAGGGGCTCTGTACTGCGACAGGTTGATAGACTGATAGGAAATTGATGAGAATATTTGATGAACAGAGAAAACCGCTCTTCTCGGAATCAACCCTTGGTGCCCCGCGGTTTCAAACCTAAGCTGGGTCAGAACTCGGTGGGCAGGGATCCCTTCTTCCAATGCCAGCCCAACCTGCAAAGTCCAGAGGGAATCCGCTTGGCCCCCTATGTGCGCACCTTGCCCTTGGTTGTGGATGCCATGCTGGATTTGGCCCAGGTGGGGAGCGAGGATACTCTCTACGACTTGGGCTGTGGGGATGGCCGCATTCTCATCCGGGCGGCACAGCGCTTTGGCACGCGGGGCGTGGGGGTGGATATCGACCCGGAGCGCATCCTGGAAGCCCAACAGCGGGCCCAAGAAGCCCAAGTTCAGGATCGAGTTACTTTTCTGATACATTTACGCTGAACACTGCTGAACATCACTGTTCAACTATGCAGCGATAGCATTCTGTTTGTTTCCATTCGCGTTAGCGGGACGGAGTCCAAACAGAATGGCGGTATCCCGCAAAGCTTTGAGTAGAATACCCAAAGCGCAGTTTCCGTGTCGTCTTACCACCAATTTTCTGCTTTGCTTTGGCTACCATGTTGGCAGACTCGAAAGTAAACAGAAAGATCAACTGGTAGTAATCCGTACTGAACATATTATACATTATTTTCAGTATAGTTGAGCTTATTATTGACTAGAGTCATGCTCCAGCAGGATCTGCTCACTCTGGACTTAACCCCGGCGACGGTGGTGAGCTGCTATTTGCTGCCCCGCTCCCACCTGCTGATCCGAGACAAGCTGCGCTCCCAGCTTCGGCCCGGCGCTCGTCTGGTCACCCACTCCTTCGACATGGGAGATTGGCTCCCCACCGCCACCACCACTGTATCGGATGTTATCAACACCTACACCATCTATCTCTGGCGAATCTAACCCTGGGGATCCCAGGCCGTCGCTTCCTCAAAAGCAGCAGAGGGCTGGTGCAGCACAATCCGGTTGCCATCGGGATCCCGAAAATCCACCTCCTGTCCATGAAAGGCTTGCCGCAGGGGGGAAATGGAGAGCTGATAAGCTCCCGCCAACCCTTCCAGTGTTGTCAGGGATCCCTGTAAATCTTGCACCTGCAGGCAGAGGCTCACCGCTGCGGCTTGGGCACCACCATCGAGATGACGGCTGCGATAGAGGCCCAGCCGCAACCCCGGCAGACGAAACTCTACGTACACCGGATCCCCCTCTGTCGGGAGCTGGACTTGGGGAGAGATCCCCAAGAGATCCCGATAGAAGCGTTGTAGACGAGGCAAGTCCAGGGTAGCCACGCTAACCAAGGCACCAGAGAGCTGCATCGCAACCGCCAAAAGACCGGGTTGGTCTATCTTAGCTAAACTGCCGAGAAGCTCCGCGCTGTACCCGCAGGGTGAGCGTCGGGAGGATGTCACTCAGCTCCAACACCACGCGAGTCTGGGTGGCGATGTCGGATCCACCGTCTTGCCCTCCGGATCCAGGGCCAATGTGCCCGAGATGTAGAGGGTATTTTGCCCACCTTCACGCCGGGAGAATAGGGGGCGATGGCCGGATAGCCGGCTGGAGCAATGGCAACCTTAGGCACGAGGGATCCCGAATCACAACAGGATTGCACCTTAGCGGCGAATTCGATCTTCCACAGCTGGCTGGGATACAGCCATAGCCGGTTTCTCTGGAGCAGATTCCCACTCTTCGGGGGAGATTCTCTTGCAGAACTAGACTATAGTAGGTACCAAAGCTTGCTGCTTCTTCCCAAATCAAGACTGGAGCGACTTACCGTGGGGTTCTTCAGCCGATTTTCCCGTGATATGGGCATTGATTTGGGCACTGCCAACACGCTGGTCTACGTGGCCGGGCGAGGCATTGTCCTGCAAGAGCCCTCTGTGGTCGCCATCGACCAAAACACCAAGCAACCCCTGGCTGTGGGGGAAGATGCCAAAAAAATGTTGGGCCGTACCCCCGGCAACATTGTAGCGGTGCGTCCTCTGCGAGATGGGGTGATTGCCGATTTCGACACGGCGGAGATGATGCTAAAACACTTCATCCACCGCGTACACGAGGGCCGGTACCTCATTGCTCCCCGCATTGTGATTGGGATCCCCAGCGGCGTGACCGGAGTGGAGCGACGGGCGGTGATGGAAGCCGCTCTCCAAGCTGGGTCGCGGGAGGTGTATTTGGTGGATGAGCCGGTGGCAGCAGCAATCGGGGCCGGGCTGCCGGTGCAAGAGCCCACTGGGAACATGATCATCGACATTGGCGGCGGCACCACTGAGGTAGCCGTCCTCAGTTTGCAGGGGATCGTGCTGAGCGAGTCGGTGCGGGTAGCGGGAGATGAGCTGAGCGAGGCCATCGCCCAGTACATGAAAAAGGTTCACAACCTCACCATCGGGGAGCGCACCGCTGAAGAGATCAAGATTCGGATTGGCTCCGCCTACCCAATTCAAGAGGAACTGACCATGGAAGTGCGCGGGTTACACCTGCTCTCGGGTTTACCCCGTACCGTCACGGTGAAGAGCACCGAAATTCGCGAGAGCATGGCCGAGCCCCTCTCGGTGATTGTGGAAGCCATTAAGCGCACCCTGGAGCGCACTCCACCGGAATTGGCTGCCGACATCATCGACCGAGGCATCATGCTGGCCGGGGGAGGAGCCTTGCTCAAGGGTCTGGATGCCCTGATCAGCCATGAAACCGGGATCTTGGTTCACATTGCCCCGGATCCCCTCAGTTGTGTGGTGCTGGGTACAGGGCGAGTTCTGGAGGATTTCAAAACCTTGGGTCGAGTGTTGAGCGGCAGCTTCAAGGGCTAGAGGAGTTTCTTCCCATCCCTGATCTAAGGTGTGAGTCGAGTGGGTCGGAGAGGTATTGCTTGAATCGGCTACGCCAATGGTGGAGGCGCCATAGCCTGGGGTTGCTCCTGTCTGCTTTGGCGATGGGGGCGGCGCTGGGCTTGCGCCAAACCCAGGGATCCCTGTTGGTGGAATTGTACAGTTGGATCACTGCTCCAGCCCGTCCGCCTGTGGATCCTGCTGCGGTGCTCAGCCAGGCCGCTAACCGTGAGCTGCAAGCCCTGGTAGCCGAGTTGCAGTACCAAAACCGCGAGCTGAAGCGACTGCTGCAATTTACCGAGCAAATGCCCCAAGCGGGGATCCCAGCAGCCGTGGTGGGTCGCAGCGCCGATCACTGGTGGCAACAGCTCACCCTCAGCCGCGGCAGCCGGCATGGAGTCAGGGTGGGAGATGTAGTCATGGCGCCGGGAGGGTTGATCGGGCGAGTCGAGTCGGTCACGCCCAACACCAGCCGAGTGCTCCTGATCAGCGATCCCACCAGCCGTGTCGGGGTAATGCTGAGTCGCAGCCGACACATGGGCATCCTGAGGGGTACGGGCACCCAGAGTGCCATTTTGGATTTTTTCGACAAGGCCCCCAAAGTAGAGGTGGGGGATGTTGTGGTGACCTCGGGCCTGAGCAGCTTTTACCCAGCCGGGGTGGTGGTGGGAACGGTTCGAGCGGTCAACTTGGATGCCAGCCCTGCCCCTCAAGCCACTGTCGAACTGTCGGCGCCGCTGGGTCTCTTGGAATGGGCCTTGATCTACCGCTATGCTCAACCCTCTGATTCCTAAGCTTAAGTCTCACCTTAACTGGCTGGTGACTGTCCTGTCGGGATTGCTGGCAGCAGTGGCCCCTTGGTGGCGAGGGCCGGGCTTGGAGCTAGCAGGCTTAACCCCAGATTGGCCCTTGATCTGGGTGGTGTGCTGGAGTGTGCGGCGCAAAGCTTGGCAGGGGGCTGTTGCCGGGGTCACCCTGGGTTTTCTGCAAGATGCGCTGACCAGCCCTTGTCCTACCCATGCGCTGGGGCTGGCTGTAGTTGGGATCCTCACCGCCAAGTTGCAAAAACAACGCTACATGCAAGAAGACTTTATCTCGGTGGCCTTGATCGTTTTTGGTATGGTGGTGATCGCCGAAACCTTGATGGCACTGCAATGGATGTGGCTTGCCGCCTCCCAGGGATCCGAGGGCCTGGATCCGGCGGGAATGCAAACTTTGCTGGATGGATTGGGGAACTCCCTTCACTCTTTCGGCAGCATCGGCGGCGACGGTTCGCGTTCTCTGGAGAGCATCTGGTGGAACCATCAACGCAATGCCCTCACGTCTGCTATTTTAAGTAGCCTCTGGGCACCTGCTTTGTACTGGCCCCTCAGCCGTTGGTGGCAATCTCAAGAGCGGGATCCCAGAGAGATTTAGCCCCTGTTTTATGCCAAATCATCCTATCTTTCGGTTAAAACCCAGGTCACAGCAGAGTATGTCCCTTGGCATTTTTGGCAAGAAAGAACTCTCGAGGCGGCGGGAGCCGGTTTGCCGACTGTCTCTGACCTCCCACATGTTGGCGCTGTGCTGAGAGGCCCCAGACAAAGTCAGAAAAAGCGACAATCCGGAAAATTCTTCGTTGGGGAGCAATTTTGGCCTAAAATGAACCCCAGGACTGGGATATAAGCCCCATCTTTTTCAGACAGCTTTGGGCTAATGTCGCGCATCTCAATCAAAAAGTCAAAAGCATAGGAAGCGCAGGCGACGTCAAGGCTGACCTTGTGGCAACTGCACTTAGGATTTGACTTAGAGCGTTCATTGGGAGGGATCCATGCCGCATACAATTGTCACCGATATCTGTGAAGGTGTGGCCGACTGTGTAGAGGCTTGCCCTGTTGCCTGCATCCACCCCGGCGATACCAAAAATGCCAAAGGCACCGACTACTTTTGGATTGAGTTTTCCACCTGCATCGACTGTGGCATCTGTTTACAGGTCTGCCCCGTAGAAGGCGCTATTCTGCCGGAGGAAAAGCCGCATCTGCAGCGAGTGCCCCGCTAATTCCAGGGAAGCATCCCTGGCCACACGCCGGGATTCAACGAGAATTACAATCATTTCAATTCCAACCAGGACGCTGCACCCACACCTAGAACGTTAGTCGCGTCTTCGCGTCGTCGTGTCAGCGTTGCGGAGCAATAGCGTTGCGGTTCCCGTCAGGGTGCCGTAGGCATAGCAATAGCGTTGCGGAGCAACAATACGCAGAACCGGAAGGCTTTTCAAGGACTCCGTCCCGCTGACGCGATCAGTAGCCTAGGCGTCTCACCCTAACCTGAAACAACTATAAGCTTTAGCCCAAGGAAGCCAGAGCAACGACGCCGCTGGTCAGCCAGCTCAGGGCCAAGATCCCCCCCAGGAAAGCCAATGGGATCAGGCCCAGCAGCCGCCACCACTCCAAATCCAGCGCTACAGCTACTGCCCGCACCTGCCAAACCACAAACCACAGCAGAGCTGACAAGCCCAGCAGGGATCCCACCACCCCACCCAACGATTGAGCAGGCCCCAGCAGCAGCCACGGCAAACCGGCAAACCCCGTCAAGCACAGCAGCGCTGAAAAGGAAGGGACAGCCCGACCCAAACAAAAGGCCAGCAATTGCAACAAAGCCGCCAAACCCACCCAGCCCAGGGATCCCATCAGCACCGCCAGCACCATGCTCGGCAGGCTTACCCCAGAGCGGCGAATCGCATCCAGGACGTTGAGCAGCCCCACCACCCCAAAGGCTTGCCAGAGAACAGGCTGTTCCCGCAACGCCCGAAAGGTGCGCTCCGGCAGAAACCAAGCGCCATAGATGTTGTCTAACCAGGAACCAAGCATGGCCAGCAACCCGTCAAGCTGTCTTTTATCCTAGCCCTTGGTGAGCACTTGACGGGCACACCCCAAAAATGGGGTATGATTGGGAGAGGATTCTGCGGCGTTGGTGACTGCCGTTATGTTTTTGCGATCTATACCCTTCGACAATTAGGATGGGAAGTGGATGTGAGAGCAGTAGGCCAAACTTGATTTGGAAACTATCGACAATCATCCCCGGTATCCTATACTGGATTTTCCAGGTCGAAAACCACGGTAAAACGGCGCAACAGTATCCTCAAAAAAGCCCTCGAAAGGGGGCCTTTTTGTTGTTTGGATATTGTCGGATATTGTCAATGCTGCAGTTAATGGGTATTGCTCTGGCGCTGGGCTCCATCCTTTAGTCGAGCTTCTGGGCACTGGTCTACGTCTTGCTGCAGGGCAGCCAAGTCTGTCTTTCGCTTGCGGGTCTTGACTTTTGTTGTCGTGAGGTCTGCTCGGCTCAGCCAGCGACAAACGGTTGCACAAGTGACATAACTCCCGCACTCATGCTGACGCAAAGTGCTCCGCGCCGCTAAAGCGAGAGAGTGCGAGCTTCAAGGACTCCGTCCCGCTGACGCGAAAAGGACGGGATGCCCCACCGCCCTGTGCTTGATATCTGTAGCAGCTGCTGTTTTTATCATCGTTTATTTCAGCGGTTCTAGGTTCACGGCAGGTTGACAGCAGCTACGGTTTTTGTTGCCGCCGATCTAGGTTGTGTTGATCTTTCATTTGAGCCAAAAGAGAGCACTGACGAGATAGAGAAAACTCAAGAAGTTCCTGGCCAATTTGTCAAAACGAGA
>NZ_JBSSBO010000073.1:0-9494 GCF_054058915.1 Thermostichus sp. MS-CIW-41 | reverse complement strand
GAAGACTTCTTTACTACTGATCAATCCATCCTCCTTCCGAAGTTGGTTTGCTAAGTGCTGCTATTGTACCCCTTGAGCCCTTAACAGGCTGTACCACCGTTGGGCCAATGAGCAGAGCCAAGCCGGCAATCCCGGCAATTAAGCTCAAATACACCAGCACAACCCCCAGCCAGCGGGGGATGCGTAATCGCTCGGCCAGATCCACCAGAGGAGCCAGCGCCGCCGCCACCACCACCGCGATCATCACCGTCAGCACCAAGCTGCGCAGTTGCCACAGCAGCAACAACAGCATCCCTGTGGCCACCACCAGGGCTACAGAGGATACGGAGATGGTCAGTTGTCTTCGGCTCATCACTTGGCTGGGTTCTCTTCAGGGGGGCGTTCAAGCCCCCCTAGGTAACAGATGGCTCTACCATCCTGGCCTGGCTTGGACGAACTTGCCAAATACTCCTGGGCAAAGACCCCAAACCCAGCGCTTCAGATCCTCAGCAAAAACCCCGCCAGAGCTGAGCTACCGCAACAGTTCCCTCCGCACCGCTTCTACATATTCCAGCAGCCCCGGGGATCCCCCGCCCGAAACCTGCCACAACATCAAAGCGCTACCCAAATCGGAAGCGGCACCAGCCCTATCCTCTCCCTGGTAAGCGCGCGCCATACCGCGGTGGTAGTAACCTTCAGCCCGCTGGGGCTGCACCTCGATAGCCCGGCTGAAATCCTGAACGGCCAAATTGAAGTCGCAGATGCTGGCCCACATCAGGCCGCGATGGACATAGGCCTCGAAAAGATCGGCAGCACTTTGATTTTGCTTGGCCAGCTCAATCGCCAGATGCGACACATCAAACGCCGATTCCAGATGGCCTTGTTCGGCCCAGATGCGAGAGCGGATCAAGTGCAGTTGCGGGTTGTGATAGGCAATCCGATCCAGAGGAGACAAGGTCGCCAGAGCCTGCTCAGGTTCTTGCAAACGCTCGTGTTGGATTTTGGCCTTGAGCAAATAGGCTTCAGCCAGGTAGGGATCCAAAGCAATGGCAATATCCAGATCCCGCAGAGCAGAGCGCATCAAGCGAGCAATGGCAGAAGCATGCTCAGGCTGCGGTAAAGCAACAGGATCTTCTTGAGACTCCCGCCAGAAGTATTGCGCCCGTTGCAGATAAAGCTGCGCATTTCCCGGCTCCTGTTGGATGGACTGGGTTAGCCGCGCCAGCTCATTGGGAAGATCCGCCGGAGCAGAGGATTGAGAGAGAGTGGGATCCTGACGCCGAGGCCGTGCCGGCACGGCAAGGCTTGGGTTGGAACGGCCAACAACCCCGGCGGGCTGGGGATCTGCCTGTTGCGCAAGCCATTGATAGACCTGCTGCTGGTGAGCGAGAGAGCGCTGCTCAAGCTGTTGTACCCGTTCTTGCAGTTGGGCTTGCCGCCTGAGCCAAGATTCAGAACCTGGTTCATCTTCAAACAAGGTCTGGGATGACGGCAGAGAGTGCTCCCAAGCTTGCAGAGAAACCTCAGTGGCCGCACTCCGCCCTTTCCGAGACGAGGCCAACCAGCCACCTTCGCCGATCAAAAACGGCAAGGACAGCAAACCCAACAAAGCCGAGCCGGAGAACAGAAGACTGGGCCTAAGCATGGATCCCACCCCTTGAAATAGCCTAGAAATGAAGAGTTGCCTCTAAGCTAGTTCGCCACAGCCGCAGTGTCCAGACTTTCGGCGATACCCGTCCTGCCCCAAGACCTGGAAACTCCCCTCTAGGGGATTTTGCCACCGGCCAGATCCACCAACTCCACGCGGCGATTTTTTGCTCGGCCTTCCTCAGTGGTGTTGCTGGCCACAGGAGCAGAGAACCCCACACCAACCGGATAGAGTCGACGTTGCTCGATACCCAGCTGAACCAACCGGTTGACAACCGCCTCGGCCCGGCGCCGCGAGAGACCTAGGTTGTAGTCGAAGCTACCGGTTGCATCGGTATGACCGACCACGAGGATGCTGAGGTCGGTGCGCTCGCGCATCAGCTTGGCGATCTCGGCAAGGGTGGGCTCGGCAGCCGCTTCAATCTGATCCGAGTCATAGGCAAAGAGAATGCCGTAGAGGGCGATCCGGCCATCGCGGCTGATGGCTTGATTGATCTCGCCGCTTGTGATGCTTTCAACCAGCTCCAGGCGTTGCTGGCGGGGCTTGACATCGACGACATCCACTCGCCCCAGAGTAATCCCGGTCGGGATCGGTCCACTGCCGCGGGTGATCTCCCAGTCATCGGTATTGACCACAAAGTAGGCGCTCACGAATCGCTCATCGCCTTCGGGGGACTTGCCACGTGCGGCTAAATAGGCAGCAGTGTTTTCTCTGGCGTTTTGAAACGGCCACTGGGCCCGTTCTTCCGGCGTGCTGTAGGTGCCCTTCATATCCAGGATCTCGTCAGCAATCTGGTTGTTGTAGCCGAGGGTCTCAATCTCCTCCCCCAACCCGGAGAAGAGGATCTCAAAGCCGGACTCTTTCAGTTCGGTTTCGTAGTTGAGCAGCGCCTCAAGAGGGGCAACCCGCTCCGGCAGTCGGTAATAGGTCGTGATGCGACGCCCCTCGACAGTTTGAGACCGATAGGGCTGCACAGCTCCCATCGCGCCACTGAAGACGATTTTTTCAAGGGCCAACTTAAAGCGGTCGTAATCGGCCCGCGATTGAAACACAATGCTGGATCCTGCGAAGCGCTTAAGCCCTGGGGGATCCGCTGTCCCTGGCAGATCGGCCCGAGCTGGCCCCGCCTGGACAAGCAGCGCTGTTAGCACAGCGAAGGCAAAACGCTGTAAATCTGCGCGAAAAGACATAGCCACTCCCTAGTTTTTCCAAAATCTTTACGGGGCCAATGCCTAGAAGCTTAGCTCAGAAATGCAAAGGGATTAAGGGCAAACCTTTCTTTTAGTGTGTTAGTTTACGAACCATTGTTAGTACTTAGGATATGAAGCACTTAAAAATTAAGAGAAAATGCTAACTCGTAGTCGAGCTGAATATTCGAGACAATGCTCTGGCGCTCCCAGCTACCAAGGCGAACTCAAAAAGCGTTCATAAGCATTCATACCCTTTGTAACAGATTGCAAGCAAACCTTCACAAACAGATCACTGCACCTGAGCCAGAGTTAGATTTTCTACAGGAGCAGAACCGGGAAGTGCCACCCTTACCTTGGTTCAGTTCGACTCCCAGGATCCCTATGAAGTCATTCACCACTTCAAGCCAATTGCCGAGGTCCCTGAGCTGACCCGCGAGACCTACGTGCCGCGAGCTTCTACTCCCTTGCTGGATGCCATGGGGCGCGGCATCATCGACCTAGAAAAGAGCCTCAGCGAACTCAGCGAGGCAGATCGCCCGGCCAAGGTTGTGATGGTTGTGGTAACCGATGGGCAAGAGAATGCCAGTCGCGAGTTCCGCAAAGAGCAAATTGAGAAGATGATAAATTGAGAAGATGATCAAGGGCAAGGAAGAAAGCTAATCCCTCTGCGGATAGGGCTTTGTGGGCAGGTTGACACGGGAAGCCCCTCGGATCCAGGGAAAGGGGAAGTATCGCAATGACCTCTGGGCCAGGGGGGATCCCTTCAGCGCCGTCGTCTGGAGCAGCGACGCAGTAACCAACTGGCGGCGGCCCGGTCGCCTTCATCCCATGCCAACCGCTCCACGGCCACCATCACCATCGAGGTGATCACAGCTTCACTTAAATGGCGAGAACGCAAATGCTGCACGGCTGAAGTGGCGGCCTCCAGGTCGCGTCTGCGGATGGCGCGGAGCAGCTCATCAGACATAGACCAAGCCAACGAGCCTCACTTCCTTTCTGCCCCCTTTCTACCCCAAGAGCCAGAAACTTCCCCTTTCCTTCACCTGCTTGTCAGATAATGCAAAAGTTCGTTTTACTTTCACGAAATATCTCACAAGATGTCTCATGAATTGTTACACTTTTTGCCCCTGAGCCGACTAGGCATGTCAGACAGCAGGGAGGACCGCAGGGGAGCACGGGATCCCTTTGATAAGCCGCTCCATTTCTGCTTGTAAATCTTGGGTGAGGGCTTGTACGGCTTGTCGGCGGTTGGCCTGGTAGGCGGGCCAGCGTTCGGAAACCGAGAGGGGATCCCCAATGCTGAAACGCGCCAGGCGGGGGCCCAAGCGGGGGGGAGCAGTTCCGACGGGATTTTCTCCTTTGATCCAAGCCAGCAGACTCCAGAGGCGCAGGGCAGTTTCCGCCAACTCGTCTAGACTTAGACTGGGCTGCTCGGGCATGGGGCGCACCGCAAACACCATCAAGGTTTCCGCCAAGCGCATGTGCCAGAGGTGAAAACTGGCCTCAGCAGCCACTCGATTGGCCAGCCCCCTCTCCAGAGCCGAGAGAGCAGCAATATCGGCAATATCTTCGCGGTAGATCCAGGCCCAGCCCGCCTGTTCGATGCGGTGCCGCCGCTCGATGAAGTCTCCTTGAGGCTCTAGGCCGAAATGTTGCTCGGCCACCCGCAGGGCCAGATCTGACAAGCTTTGAAGACGCGCCAACAGGTCCCCCTCTTTAACCTGGGCTCTATCTGCAGCAGGAAGGGCAGGGGCATAAAAGCGCTCATAGAAGGTCTGCATGACCTGGAGCAGGTGTTCTCCCAAGCGAAGGATACGGGCCAGCAAAAAGGCTTGACCGGCGTGAGCCGAGCGCGTGGGCGGCAGCTTGCAATCGGCCTCCATGCGGCTGAGCAATCTATTCAGAGCGGCACTGGGATCCCTCAGGTAGGAATAGCGAAGGCCCACCGGCAGGATCAGCACCTGCTCTGGCCGTCCCGCCTTGTGCAGATCCTCCACCGCCCAAAAGCTCATCTGGGCTACCCCCGGCTCCAACGGGTTGAGAAGACTGCTCATGCCGTTGATCGTTCCTTCTGGAGCTACCGCCAGCGGATATTGGCCCGATACAAACTGCTCACGAGAACTCTTTAGCCCTGCCCGATCCAGACGGCCCCGCAAAATCGGGATCCCGCCCAAGCGCGGCAAGCCCCAACGGGCAACGGATCCCAGCCACAGAGGTAGGCCGCGGTCGTAGACAAACAAAACGTGGGGCCGGCCCCGAAAGCGGATCCCCTGGCGTTGGGCCACCTGCGGCAGGAGATGGGCGAACAAGTACATCAAGCAGGGGGGATCATCGAGGGTCGGGTGTCGAAACGCCACCAACAGGCGAATCTTGCCCGCCTCAAACTGCTGATAAAGCTGAGCCAAACGCTCTCCCCCCTCCACTTCAACGCGAGGGATCCCTTTGGTCCATCGCAACCAAAAGGGCAAGCCTGCTTGAGCAAAACGAACGACCCAAGGCGTCAATCGCGGTGGCAAAAACTTGAGGGGTGGCTGAACCTTCTGTTGCATAGGGATCCTTATCTAGGGTCAGCAAGATCGGTGAACCTAGGCTTTGGATCCCATCTTAAAGAGGGCAAGGCAAGAAGAAAGCCACACAGTGACAGTTCGTCAACTGGATCCCTTCTCCTCACTCCTGGCCCGGCAGCGGCTCAAGCCCCAGCAGTTTTTTTCCGGCGACCGCGAGTCGCTTTGGGGGAAGCTTCTTTGCTTGGGGTTGACTCCTCCACCACCTGGCCGTTTAGCACTTGCTTGAGGTGAATGTGCTTGTAACCTAGCTGAATCTCGAACTCATCCCCGGGTTTGAGATTCATTTTTTCGGTGTAGGCCGACCCAATGATCAACTGCCCATTTTTGTGAACGCTGACCCGAAAGGTTGGCTCACGACCGCGCTTGTCCCGGCTGGAACTTGGGCTGAGACTCAGACCTTTTGCCGCCAGCACCGCGTCATAGAACTCATTCAAGTTGACGCGAGGCTTGTTGGTCTTGGTCATGGTTACATAGCCACATCGCTTTGCCGTTTCTCGGCGCGGAAGATGCCCCAAAGCTTCGACCTTCTGCAGCAGAGCCTTCCCGGTTAAAGGTTGTGGTGGTATATCTGACATTTTTTAATGTCCTACATCCTTCTCTTAAGATCATACCCTTGTGATGTACTCCTGCAACCGAAAGTCGGAGGCTTTTTTGAAGACAGGTTTTTCTCTTGTTCCTTGAGCCAGCAGCTCCGAAGGAAAAACCTCGTCTCCCTCAAGAGGTGTTCCTGCCCTTGCCAAAAGGTGATGGGGGCAAAAAGAACTCAAGCCCTGAAGAGTGCTGGGGCTTTTGTGGATGGAGCTGACAAAAGATTGCCGTTGGAATAGGGGTGGTGCCGTGGCGCAGATGCAATTGACCGCCTTTGAGAGGGGAAAGCAATTGAGACTTCACCCCATGGCCGAAGGCGCGCAGGGGATAGGCATTGCTTGGAGACAACCTCACCCTCACTCGTCAGGTGCCCCGAACTCTGATCACATCTTCTGCAACTTCCGCCAGAAAACGGGCTCGATCTTCCCAAAAACCGCCATAGAGACGGGCACGGCGATTGCCATTGGCTTGCGGAAATGGGTCGAAAAGATAGCCAGAGCGGGTGTGAAGCTGGATGCCATCACACCTGGCCCGGCGGTCACTTTCCCCTCTTGGCAAAGGCCGGTCACATCTGAGTAGTGGCTGAGGGATCCCCTCTTCGGCACTTCTTCAGATGGGAGCGCAGTGAGCGCGAGTTGCCCAAAGCAAGTTATTCATTCAGGATCCACTCGATTGGCTGCCGCTGAGACAACGATGAGTGGCAAGCTCACCAGCAAACAAAAGCCCCATTGCTCCCAAGACAGGGGTGCTGTGTCGAAGATAATGTTGAACAAGCTCCACTGGCTGAAGAGGATCTGCAGCAGGATGGCCGCCCCAATGCCGATGGCAATGGCTGCTGTATCCATGAGGCGCTCATGGTGCTCCAATTGGCTGGCACGTCCACGGCCCAACAGGGTAGGAATGGCCTGGCTGAGGCTGAGCAAGTAGAAGATGCGCCCGATCACCAACGCTTGGATGGCCATGGTGCGGGCCAGGTTAAGGTTGCCGGTGGTTTGTTCGATGTATTCAAAAACCCCGAAGATCAAGATCCAGTTGAACACGGACACCAGCAGGATGCGCTGCAGCAGCCTAGGAGAAAGCAAGTTGGCCTCCGGATCCCGCGGTGGGCGAGTCATCTCTCGGCCTGTGCTCGGCTCAAAGGCAAGAGGCACCGTCATGGTGATGGAGTTGATCATGTTTAGCCACAGCACTTGAATGGCCAGAATGGGGAGCTCGCGGTTGAGCAGCACGCTGAGGAGAATCGTCATCGATTCCCCCCCGTTCACCGGCAGGATGAAGGCAATGGCTTTGAGCAGGTTGTTGTAAACCGTGCGCCCCTCCTCAACGGCTGCCTCAATGGAGGCGAAGTTGTCATCGGTCAGGATCATGTCGGCAGCAGCTTTGGCCACTTCGGTGCCGCCTCGCCCCATGGCAATCCCCACATCTGCTTGCTTTAGGGCCGGAGCGTCGTTGACGCCATCGCCGGTCATGGCCACGATCTGCCCCCGCGCTTGCAGAGCTTCCACCAGGCGCAGCTTTTGCTCTGGCACCACCCGTGCGAAGACGGATCCCCGATTGGCAGCTTCCACAAATTCCTCCGGGCTGAGCTGCTCCAGATCTCGACCGCTGTAGGCTTGCACAGGTTTTCCACCCCCCAGGCCCATCTGCTCGGCAATGGCTTGAGCCGTGAGCACGTGGTCGCCGGTGATCATCTTCACCTGGATCCCAGCCGTTTGACAGGAACGCACGGCGGCAATGGCCTCCGGCCGCGGCGGGTCAATCATTCCCTGCAAACCGAGGAAGATTAAACCCTCCTGCAGATCTGGGTGATCCACCCGAGTTTGGCTGCTGGGGACGGTTTTTTGGGCAAAGGCCAGAACTCGCAGCCCCTGCCGTGCCAAGGCCTCCACCTGCTGGCGAATCCGCTCCTCTTCCAGAGACTGGATCTCCCCCTGGGATCCCATCTGGCTATGGCAGCGGGACAAGAGAGCCTCTACGGATCCCTTGACATAGAGGCAATGCTCTTCTGGCCCCAGCCGGTGCAGGGTGGCCATGTACTGAAACTCGGATTCAAAGGGGATGCTGTCCAGGCGAGGGCGGCGGCGCTGCAGTTCTTCCAGATCCAGACCCCCCTTCTGGGCTGCCACAAGCAGAGCCGCCTCGGTGGGATCCCCTACCACCTCCCACTGGCCGTTGTCTTTGGGTTGCAGACGGGTGTCATTGCAGAGGCAGCCGGCCAAGAGACAAGCCTGTAACACCGGCAGCCGATCCACTTCCACCGGAGCATCCCCCTCCTGGGCCAGGATTTGTCCCTGAGGACTGTAGCCACTGCCCGTAACTTGGTAGAGCTGGGATCCGGCGTAGATGGCCTGCACCGTCATCTGGTTTTCCGTGAGGGTGCCGGTTTTGTCAGAGCAGATCACCGTAGCGCTGCCCAGGGTCTCCACCGCCGGCAGCTTGCGGATAATGGCGTGGCGTTTTGCCATGCGGGAAACCCCAATCGCCAAGGTTACAGTGACTACCGCCGGCAAGCCTTCGGGGATAGCACTCACCGCCAGCGCCACTGCCGCCTCAAAGACACTGGCCGCCCCCTGTCCCTGAGCCAATCCCACCAAAAAGGTGAGCCCGGCCAAGCTGAGGATGATCCTGAGCAGCATGAGGCTGAATTCCTCGAACTTGCGTGTTAGGGGAGTTTGCAGGGATCCCCCCTTTTCGACCAACTCCGAGATACGGCCTGTTTGAGTCTGGTTGCCAATGGCCACCACCACCCCTGCTCCTTGGCCGAAGGTAACAAAGCTGCCGGCATAGGCCATGTTCTGGCGGTCGGCTAGGGGTGTGTCTTCCGCCAGGGATCCCAGCCGTTTTTCCACCGGCACCGACTCTCCGGTCAGGGCCGATTCATCCACCTGTAAGTTGCGCACGCTCAGCAAGCGCAGGTCGGCGGGCACCTTATCTCCCGAACTCAGCAGCACCACATCCCCCGGCACCAGCTCCCGCGAGGGCACCCGCAGTTTTTGCCCATCCCGGATGACCGTGACCTCCGTCACCACCGACCGAGCCAGAGCGGCAATCGCTTCCTCCGCTTTGGACTCCTGGATGTAGCCGATGAGAGCGTTGATTACCACCACCGCCCAGATCACGATGGCATTGCGCCAGGATCCCAAAAACGCCTTGACCGCCCCGGCAACCATCAAGATGTAGAGCAAGGATTGGTTGAACTGCTGCAGAAACTTCACCCAGGCCGGGGTAGCCGCCTTGGCCTTTAGCTCGTTGGGGCCATATTGCTTCTGCCGCTGGATCACCTCAGCTTGAGACAGACCCCGTTCCAGAAGCGCCGCCAGAGGCAGATCCACTGCAACGATTTGGCGGGCAACATCCTCTTCGGGCAGAGCGTGCCAGGGAGCTGCCGGCAATGAGTCAGGGGAGACGGATTTTGCCATCGCAGGTCTCTAGGTTGTGTTGATCTTTCATTTGAGCCAAAAGAGAGCACTGACGAGATAGAGAAAACTCAAGAAGTTCCTGGCCAATTTGTCAAAACGAGAA
>NZ_JBSSBO010000072.1:0-9856 GCF_054058915.1 Thermostichus sp. MS-CIW-41 | reverse complement strand
TCTGCCATTTGTTTTCATCTAAAAAAACCAACTTCATCCTCTTTCCTCTATAAATTGTTCTCTCTATCCTAACATAAGATCAACACGACCTAGGGGCAGGCGCACCTGAGCCAACCAAACGGCGTGGATGTGAGCGCGCAGTAGCGATTCGTTGGCTAGATCCAGGCGGGGAGGGCGCACGCGACCGGCCACCATCTCGCGGCGGCGGCGGAAGTAGTACTGGTCGTGGCTATTGAAAGCCCCGCAATAGGTGATGATGAGTCCCGGCTGCCCCTGGCGGCCTGCCCGACCGCTGCGCTGGGCGTAGTTGGCGGGTGTGGGGGGCACGTTGCGCAGATGCACCAGATCCAAATCGGCAATATCGACCCCCAACTCCAGGGTTGGCGAGCACACCAAATAGGGAAGGCGTCGAGCTTGATCCTCCCCGCGAAAGCGCCTTTCTCGCTGCTCCCGCTCTCCTGGCCGAACCACCTGAGCCGTGTGCTCCCTAGCCTCCAGGGATCCCAGCCCTGCTGCCCCGGCCTGGTAGAGGCGCTGGAAAAAGAGATTAACGGGGCGGCGGGCAGAGGAGTAGCCGCTCTGCTCGGCCCGGCGGGAATACAGAGGATCTGGCGGCGGCGAGCCATTGCCCAGGCACCAGCGCAGACAGCCAGCGTTGAGCTGGTAGGCTTCCTGGCCATTCTCCGAGTGGCGCCGCAGCAGGTCGTAGCTAACTAGGAGAGAAAGCAGGGATCCCAGAAGCTCGTCGTAAGCTTCTCTGGTCAGCTCGAGATACTTGATGAGAAAGCGCCCAATAGCGCTGCGGTGGCCCAAGCTATGAACTTGCAAGTCCTGCCGGGACTGGCTCTGGCGAACAAAGTAGCTAGCCGTCCGCAGTTCGTCATGCTCCTCTAGGCCCCAAAACTCGTTGAGATGTTGCTCGGCCCGCCGGCGCAGCGTTCTCTGGGGTTCTTTCTCGAGCAGACGGACATCGATGGCCAATTTCCGCCGAAACTGATCCAATACGGCCCGCAGCAGGCCCTCTCGCTCGCCAACGGTTGCTTGGCCAAACCAGGGGTGAAGGGAAGCCAGGGCAGGGCTTTGGCAAAGCTCTTTGAGCCCGCGGTATTCGATTTTCAGCAGCCCCACCTGTTCCAGGTTGGGGTGGGTAACCCGCCAGCCGCGCCGCAGATCCTCGTAGAGCCGGTATTCGGTTAGCTCCGTAAAAGCCTGCCAGACCTCTTGGGCAGCCGGCGACTGGGGATCCAAATCGGGGTTTTGGGTAATGTCGGCAAGGCTCAAGCCTGAGGCCTGCACCACTGCCGGGGCTACCTCTGAGAAGTCCAGCTCTTTTTTCTCCTGCAGGGCAGCATAGAGCGCGGCCCGCAAAAGGGCCACGTGGACAAAGTCGTTGAAGTGGCCGGCCTGCAAGGAGGCATCCTGGCGGTTGTCGGTAAAGGTGAGCAGCTTGCCGCGGGCTGCACCCGTCTGAGCGGCATGGCGCAGCAGAGAAGTGGCCAGAATGGTGGTGGCGCTGGAGCGGCCTTCGCTGGAGAGGGAAGCCAGCTTGGCGAACTCCCGCTCCCGCCCACTGTAGTACTCGCCGCAAGCTAGGCAAAGAGAAAAGGGCTGGGGCTGCCACCACAGCTTCTGGGCCTCTGCCTGAGGCACCTCGGAAAAGGAGCCGTCCGGGCGTACCCAAACTGCTTGGGGGACGCGCTTTTTCCAGTGGGGTTTGAGCCGGTTTTCAGGGGTGTACCAATCTTCCGGGATCTGCTCCAGCGACCACTCGTTGTCAAGAGGATCCAAGCTGAGGTAGCCGGCCTGCTGGTCTTCGCCTTCCTCAACCTCTTCCCCCAGAGGATAGGGCAGGAAGTGAGTCTTTGACCTGAGGACGTGGTAGTAGTCCTGGCCACAGTGGCGGCAGAACTTGACGGGGAAAAACAGCTTTCCTTCCCCTGCTTGCACTTGTCCTTCCAGGGAAAACTGCCGCTTGTCCCGACTCTCCAGGGTGGCGTAGAGGGTGCGGCCCTGGGAGATAAACTGGTGCAACTTCAAGGCCGGGCCGCGGCTAGAGCCCTCCCGCAGGCTGCTGGCGTGGGCAAGGAACTGGCGCAGCGTTGCCGCACAGTTTTCGCTAGCGGTGCCGGTCAGTTGGGCCAGTTGGGCGGCCACCTCGGAGAGCTCCCTGGGCACGCGGCGCTTGAGGCTGCCGTCGGGACTTAACTCTAGGCCCAGCTCGTACTCCAACCAGCGCATCAAGGGGTGGCGGCGCAGGCTAGCTAGGTCGGTGGGCCAGGGGGGATCGAGGGCGGGTTTGAGCTCTTCAGGTGAAGGCGGGCCACCTTCGCTCAAAGGGGCCAGGGTCTCCTCGATAATCTGCTCCGGTGTGAAGGGATGGCCAAAGAAGCGGCTGGCGAAGTCGGCCACGGTCTGGCGGCGCTCCAGGGCACTGGCCTCTGGCCGAGCAATCATGGTGGCGCTGGTGCCAATATGCACCAAGTTCTTGGCCCCACAGCGTCCTTTTAGGCGGCGAACCAGCATCGCCACATCGGCCCCCTGCCGGCCTCGGTAGGTGTGCAGCTCGTCAAAGACCAGGAAGCGCAGCCCGTTGGAACTTAAAAAGCGCTGATCTTCGGGGCGCACCAAAAGCAGCTCCGCCATCACGTAGTTAGTAAGCAGAATTTGGGGCGGATCCCGCCGTAGCTGGTCTCGTTCGTTTTCCGAAGTTTCCCCGGTGTATCTGGCAAAGCGCACCGGAAAAGGGCGATGGTAGTTGCGCTCGTACCGCTCGCGCAGAGTTTGTAAAGACTGGTATTGGGAGTTAACCAGGGCGTTCATGGGATAGACCACCAGGGCCGTCACCTGGCCCAGGGATCCCCCCTGGCGAATCCAGTTGTCAATGATGGGCAAGAAGTAGCAAAGGCTTTTGCCAGAGCCGGTGCCGCTGGTTACCACAAAGCTTTCCTCGGCCAAGGCTTTGGCGATGGCCTCCTCTTGGTGGCGGTAGAGACGAAAGGGTCTGCCGTCCTCAGAGCGGAAGATGCGGGCTGTTTCTTCAGTAATCCGCCCCGTTTCAGCCAACTCATCAACGGTTGGGCCGGCTACGTAGGCAGGGCTAAGCTGCACAAGCGGCTCTGGCCAGAGGTGGATCCCTTCCTCCAAAGCTTGGTCTACAAACGCCTGTGCCCGTTGGTCGCCAATGAGAAAAAAGGAGCGGACAAAATCGCGATAGTCGTCCAGAACAGTGGCGTGGAGATCAAAGATGGTGGACATCGAATCTGCCCTTAAGGCCCGCTTGGTTAGCTCAAGCCTAGCTTGAAGATGCCGCAAGTGGTGTTTGAAACCGCACCCACCAAGATCTACGGCCCGCTGAACGGCAAAAAGATATCTCCGAAGTGGGATCGGCAATGCGCCAGCTTCCCCCACACCTCCAGTACCCGCCGACGGCTGCAGCGTTCTCCGAATGCAGGAACCAGAATCCCTTGCCTTTAGGCAGGGGGTATGTCAAGAGAAAACTGGTCTGCAGAAGGCCACCTCTGCCTCATGGACGAATAACCCGCAATCCTAGATGCGCCTCGTAGCCATCGAAGTCACTGTCGTAGTGGAGGAGCGGAACATTGTTCTCAATGCACCAAGTGGCAATCAAACTGTCTATTGTTTTGCGCACCGTCACGCCTTTGCGACGCAACAAGCGAAAGTTCTGCGCACTTTTCACCGCCAGGGAGGGGTTAACCATTTGCACCTGATGCAATTTCACCAGAGCACAGCGAGCCTGCTCGAAATCGGCATCTTTGCGAAAGCCCTGCAAGACTTCTGCCAAAATCAGGTCGCCCACCAGGATAAGAGTTTGATCCAGGGCCCAATCCAGATAGTCGGTGTGAAGCGATGAAATGCCGTTGAAGTAATCAATCCAGATGGTGCTGTCCACCAGGATCATCCTCAGTCTTGCAGGCACGACAGGCGTTGCTGATGCAAATTGCCCTCCCATTTCAACTTGCCGCGTAAGTTGCGGATCTCAGCTTGCTCGTGTAGGCGAATCAGGACACGCAGCGCTTCGTGAATCACCTCGCGCTTGGTCTTGAGGCCGGTTACCTGGCGGGCACGCTCGATCAGGTCGTCATCCAGGACGATGTTGGTGCGCATGAGGAGCCACTTGTGTGTATAGAAATGCAGATCTATGTGTATTCTAAGCTTTTATTGAGTGCTGCGCCAGCTTCTCCCACGCCTCCAGTACCAGCCGCCGCGTGCGGTATTCGCCGAACTGACTCAGTTCCTTCTCCTTCAGCACGCGAAAGGTTTCGCCGGGGAAGGTGCTAGCAGCAGCGCGGGTAGCGTAGCCAGCCGGGTCGAGCGGGTCTGCCACCTCTTCCCGCGGGTCGAGTATGTCTTCCAGTTCGCGTTCGGTGAGGTCTGCCGGGTCGAGGATGTAGCGCAGTTGCTTGCGGGTGAGGCCGTAGAGCCGGGCGTAGTACGCATCGAGTTCGGCACGCAGCACCGCGCGGCGGTCTTCGTCCCAGCGAAAGGGCGGAAAGGGGATGCCCTTCTGCGGGTTGGTTTCGATCTCCGGGTAAGCGCTGATCCAGGATGGCAGGCGCCATTCATGCCTGCCGACAGCAATACGGTTTGCATCCCACGCAGCATGGATGGCTGCCCGCAGCCCGTCATCAGCTTCGTTCCACACATCGTCGGCGAAGGGCTTGAGATCCCAGGCAGTGTAGGTCAGTTCCAGTGCGCGCGGCACAATGAAGGCGAGATCGGCGGGGGTGTAGGCAGTGGGGGGAAAAATAGGGAGTTGGCGGAGGATGAAGAAAGTAAGATGCGTCCCACCAATTTTCTGGCGCAATGCCCAATCAAAAATCAGGACATTTAGATTGGCTAGAAAACACGAGAGATGAATAGCCGAAATCTCACCCGTAAGGACTATGGGCATCGTATGTCCTACCCCAACTCTGGGCAGCAGGCTGAAGATGGCGGTGCGCTCATCCGTAGAACGTGCCACATCCCGGAAGCCCAGCAACCACCCACGCTGCCAGTCGCCCAGGCGCTTCGTTACTTCTTCAGCGGGCACCCAGTACCAGGGCTGGACAACAAAGTGCGGGTCGGCGTGCTGGTGCTCATCAGGCGTGGGCAGTTGGGTGCTGGAGCGGTCGCGCACGCCCTCATAGGTGCCGTAGCGGTGGTCATAGTGCCAGATCATCTTGGCTTCGTAGAGGGGGAGGTAGCCCTCACCCCCGGCCCCTCTCCCAAGGCTTTGGGAGAGGGGAGAAGGATGCTCGTAGGAATGGGCAGTAACAAAGGCGGCAATCTCTCGCAGGACTTGTTCTGTGCGGTCGAGTATCTGGTCATTGGTAAAGCGCAGAATGGCAAAGCCATGTTCGCGCAGGATTTCCTCCCGCAAACGGTCGCGTTCCTGCTGAGTGGGTTCGCGGTGCACGGCGCCATCTATCTCAATGATCAGGCGGGCATCGTCACAGAAGAAGTCGGCGATGAATTGTCCAATCGGATGTTGACGTCGGAATTTTCGGCCTAGCAGCCGACGGTCACGCAACAATTCCCAGAGCAGGCTTTCGGCGGTCGTCGCCTCGCGACGCAACTGCCGCGCCCTGGCAATCAGTTCCTGGCTGGCCTTGGGTAATTCGTACCCTCCTTCTCCCGCAGCGCGAGAAGAGAGGTCGGGGGCTGCGATCCTTCCCCCCTCTCCCGCCGTGTGGGAGAAGGGGCTAGGGGGTGAGGGCACAAACACATTCCCCACCAGCCGGTAACCTTGCTTTTCCAGCTCTGCGCGGGTGCGGAAGAGGTGCGAGTCGTTGGACATATCGAACATGCGCAGGAAGCGCACGCCCCAAGAGTTTTCTCCCGTGTGTTCGTTAACCAACACCGGCACGCGCTGATAGATGGCGCGGGTCAGGTCGGCATCTTGCCGGGTACGGAAGACCGGCAGGGTGCGGGTGTTGGGGTTGATGCGGGCAATGTCGGTGGCGCTCAGGCGAAAGGCACGGCGCGGGTCGCGCAGATGTTCGGTGCGGGTGGCGAAGAAGGTAAAGGTGGTGGCGTCGGTCTGGGTACGGCTGCCAGTGAGGGTGAGCAGGCAGAATTTCATGCGGCTATCCACTGCCGGAAAGAGTCGCTGGCGGTTCTCAAAATCGAACAGACTTGCCAGTTGCCCTTTTTCCACCAGATCGGCGAAGAAGAACTGGTTGGTGGCGTCGGTGGCGATGCCGGTAGGAATGATGATGCCGGCCCGTCCGCGGGGGCTGAGCAGGTTACGCACGCGCTCGGCAAAGACGGAATAGGTGTTGATGTCGCGGTGGCCGGTGAGGGGATATTGACCACTGCCCCGTAAAAAGCGGCTGGTGCTTTCGGCGCCGTGCAGGGCACGCTGGTAGTCGTGCCAGAGGGCGGGGTTGGTCTTGGGTAGGTCGGCGATCAGCCGTTTGCGGGCGGCGGCGTTGGGCGCGCGGGCAATGGCGGTATCGCGGCTGGCGAAGAATTCTTCTTCCTCCAGTTGGATTTGCTCCCAGGGCGGGTTGCCGAGGATGACATCAAAGCCGCCACTTTCAAACACCTCCGGGAACTCCAGCGGCCAGTGGAAAAACCGGTTCTCGACGGCGAGGGCCTGAGCAGTGGCAAGGGCCTGGGAGGGGGTTCTCTCCTGCAGTCGATCAGCCACGGCTTGGGTGGTAATGGCCCTAGAGAAGTCAGGGATCAAGGGCTGGAAAAAAGCGGCTGTCCACAGGTTGCAGGCTTCCACTAGCTTTTGGTGTTGCGGGTCTTGGCAGTAGCGGCTGTAGAGCTGCTGCTTGCGGCTAACCTCTGCCGGGGAGTTGTCTGGAATGGCTTCTAGCTTCTGTCGCTCCTGGCTAAGCTCAGCCACCACCTGGTCAGTGTCAAAAGCAAGGGAAAGCTGCCCTGTTTGCAAACTCTGGCACTCGGTGCGATTGCGCTGCTTTAGCGAGCGGGCAGCCTCCTTGGAGTCAGCGCTAACCGGGGTAAAGGCTTCATCGGGGATGCCCTTTTCCAAAATCGCCAAATCCAAGACACCCACCAGCGAATCGCCGCACTTGATGTGGTGATCCAGGAAGGTGAGGGGCTTGCCGGCGCAGTGGGCCTCCAGCCACAGGGCCACGCGGCAGAGTTCCACCGCCAGCGGGTTTTTGTCCACGCCGTAGATGCAGTGCGCCACCACATCGCGGATGGCCTCGCGGACACGCTCGGGGGCGGGTTCCTCTTCGCCGGTGCGGATCTTTGCCAGTTCCTTGCCCAACCTGCGGGCGGCAGCAAGCAGGAAGTGACCGGATCCGCAGGCGGGATCACACACACGGATGGACAAAATCGCTTGCTCTTTTTCCTCAGGTGGGCGAGCGGCTTTCAGCCGTTCTTCGATCACTGGCTCCAGCGCCGAGCGGATGAGTTCGGCCACTAGCTCCGGCGGGGTGTAGTAGGAGCCTGTGCTCTTGCGCTCTGAGCCGTAGCTCAACTCAAAGCGAGGCGCCCCTTGCCCAGTTACAATCTGAGGCTGGTAGTCGAGCAAGCTTTCGTAGACGGATCCCAGTTCTTCTACATCCAGCGCCGCGTAGTTGACCCGCCGAAGGGGAGAGGTGGGGTTTTCTCGGTAGTAGGCTAGGTGCGAAAAGGCTTGCAGCAGATCCCGGTTGCTCAGGCTGCACTCATCCAGCTCCAGAGGGGCAAACAGCTCTCCGTTGAGAGGAGCAGCCCCCAGCAGCTCCGCCAGCTCCTCTTGGGAAAGCACCCTCCAGAGCACCCGCAAGCTGCACCAGAGATCCTCGTGTTCGTCTTGGGCACTTTGCCGATCCAAAAACCGCCGCAGCCGCGTCACGCTGTAGTGCTCGCGATAGAGCGCCGCGCTGCTCATCAACCCCCGCTCTTCGGAAACCAAGAGGAACAGGAACCGGTAGACCAAGCGCAGCAGTTGGCGGTAGAGCTCCCTGGGATCCGACAAGAGCCGCGCTCTCAGCCTCTGGTTCTTGGGATGGGCCAGGAACCCATTTGCCAGCAACCTGATGCACTCCTCAACCCCCTCCCGCAGCCGTTCCCGTACCCGGCCACCCTGCTCCAGGGCCTGTTGGTAGTACTTTTCCAGCAGACAATCCCCTGCTAGCTCTGCCGTTTGGGGCAAGCGGCTGCGGTGCAGCAGCCGAAAGAGGATGGCAAAGTCGTTAAACCGCTGCTCCTCTAGGATCTGCTTCAGGTCAAACTCCACATAGGCCTGCCGACGCACATAGGTGGAGTCCCGCAGGAGGCGCAGGGTCAATCCGTTGGTAACAATGCCCCAGAGGTGCTCGCTGCGGTTGAGATACTCCTGCAGCAGCGAGTGGGGTGCCAGGCGAGGCCGGCCAGAAGCCGGCACGCGGCCCAGCTCCTGGCGCGCGCCGACGATGTGCACCGGTGGCGCGTCTTCCGCCTCGCCCATGCGATGCGAGATGGGGAAGTTCATTCCGTCCACCTCGCAGGCGCGCGGTTGATAGCGCACCTCGATCCCCAGCAAACTGAAGAAGGGGATCGCCCAGGCATCGCGGGTGATGCTGGTGGCGAGATCGCTTTCGGGCAGGCGCTGCAGGCGGCTCTGGAAGGCCTCCCAGTACTTTCGACAATCGGCAAAGACCGCGGCAATCTCTTCGACTGGGCCGCGCTTGCTGTTAAAGCCGAAGTCTTCTGGCTTCTGTCCTGGCAGATCCCCTGCCAGCAGCTTTTCGAGAATATCGGGCCCCAACAGGCCTCCTTCGATGCGTACCCCAGAAAACTCGCTCATCGGCAAACCACCGGTTGGAGAACAAGGAGTCCTAAAAGATCGGGGGGAAGCTGCGGCTTCACCTTCAGCCCCCGCCCCTGTAGGGACACGGCTTGGCGGATGCGCCTATGGGCAGCCTCCAGCTCAGCAGCACGCTGCAAAATCCGCTCCCGCGCCGCCTGCTGCAGCCGGTGATCCCTTCCCCAGTTTTCCTCTGTCTCCTGCCACGGGCCGAGACAGGCCAGGAGATGCTGAACCAGCTCCCGCTTTTCCGCTAGCGGTAGGTTCTCATCCGGCTTGGCCGTGGCCAGCAGTTGGAGAGCTGCGCCCGTCTCCAGCCAGCGGGCCTCGCCGCTCTCCAGGCCAACACCGCCTAGCACCAGCACCTCTTCCGCCAAGAGAGGCTGCCCCTGGGGTTGCTCCACCAGGTAGCGCACCCGCAGCAGCAGTAGAGTTGTAAGATCAACTACCGCTCGGGTGCGTAGAGCGCCGCAGCGGGAGACGACAGCATCCCCTTTCTCTGGGTTGTCGAGGGCTTCCTCCAGCAAAAACTGGGCCAGGGCAACCACGACGCGGTGGTTGCGGCCAATGTATTCGGCACCTTCGGGCGTGGGCGAGTCGAAGCTGATTAGCCAACGCCCGCCTTTGGGAGAGGGCAGGGCCAGGCGAATGGCTTCCGGCAAGGTGGCAGTGGCTTCGGAGCCGACGCTAACCTGGTAGACCCCCGACCGCTTCCCTGGGGTTATGGCTAGGTTGAGGCACTGGGCGGCAGCCAGGAAGAATTCGCGCACAGCTTCGGGATCCCCTAGCACGGCATCGGTGGCCTCCAGCTCCCGCTGCACTGCCTCAGGCTTGAGGGCCCGCTGGGCAAAACGGGTGCGGTTGCGCCGCTCCTGTTCGACAGAGCGATCCCAGCGCCGGTGAAACTCATCCACTTCCGGCACGCCAAGATCGAGGGTTAGCTGGCGCTCGGCGGACCAGTGTCCCTTGCGCAGGAAGAGGGCTTCGAGCACAGCCTGGGTAACGCTTTCGCTAGGTTGTGTTGATCTTTCATTTGAGCCAAAAGAGAGCACTGACGAGATAGAGAAAACTCAAGAAGTTCCTGGCCAATTTGTCAAAACGAGA
>NZ_JBSSBO010000071.1:0-10210 GCF_054058915.1 Thermostichus sp. MS-CIW-41 | reverse complement strand
CAAGATATACCGGAAAAATGTGCTGTGGAATGAATCTTATTTCATCGCTTCATGTGGTGGGGTAACAGTCTCGGCATTGAGCCAGTACATTGAAAACCAAGGTACTCCCGCCTCTCATCCCGGCCCAAGCGCTCCGCGCCGCTAGCACGTTCGCTTCAGCGGGCCGTAGGCCATACGTCCTACGGACAGAGGGCGGGGCTTCTCGGCGGTTTAGCTAAGGAGATCTTTCGGTGCTGGGGTGGTATTGTTGCCGTCTTTCTTCCAATTCCATCAGGATCTGCTGATGACGCTGCCGGGTGATTGGGTAGAACCACACCAGCAAGATCCCGCCGATCAAAGCCACTCCCGGTAAGGGGCCAATGGCAACGCGAATGGCCAACAAAGCCGATTCCGGCTGGATGGGCAGGGCCTCTCCGGCCACCGAAGGCACAAAGCCGGCCCAATCCAGAGCTTGCCCCACGAAAAACAGTCCCAGCGCCAGGCCCACCTTTTGTAAGAAGACCATAAAAGCGTAGAAGATCCCCTCCCGCCGCTCCCCGGTTTGTAGTTCATCCAGATCGATCACATCCGGCAACATGGACCAAGGGCCGAGATAGGCCGTAGCAGAAACCCCAATGCCGGCCAACAGAGCCAGCCCAATCATGATCCCTTGCTGCCCGGGCTGGAGGAAAAACAGGCCCGCCTGCGAGATCAGCCAAAACCCCGCCCCGATAAGGTACATGGTGCGCTTGCCCAGATGGGTGCTCAGTTGGGTCCAACCGAACAGCGTCAGCACTGCGATCCCCTGTACCGCCAGTACCACCAAGGAAATCCACACCTCCGGCAGGCCCATCCAAAAGACGATGAAATAAGGGATGATTGTGGCTGTGAACTGAAACGCTAGCCAAGAACACAGGTAGATGCCGCTGACAAACAGGTAGGGGCGGTTGCTGAAGGCCACCCGCAGTTGTTGAACCAGGGGCATGGGATCCCGTTGGGATGGATACCGTTCTCGCACCCCCCAAAAACAGATCAGCAAGGGCACAGCCGAGATCACTCCAAAACAGGCTCCGGCCAGCAGATGGCCGGCAGCCCGATCCGGCAGCAGGTTGACCAAGAGCGGAAAGGTAACCACCGCAACCATGCTGCCCCCTACAGAGAAGGCAAAGCGGAATTGGTTGAGCTGGGTGCGCTCGTCGTAATCCTGGGTCAGCTCCGCTGTCAGGGAGGCGTAGGGAATATTGGCCGCAGAGTAGAAGGTATTGAACAAGAGCGACACCGCCAGGTAGTAGGCAAACAGGGGGCCAATCCGACCGGGAAAAGGGATCCACCACTGGGCCAGGAACGTGAGGCCAAAGGGGAGGGCTGCAAACAGCAGCCAGGGGCGGCGACGGCCCCAACGGGTGCGGGTGCGGTCGCTGAGAATGCCGATGATGGGATCGTTGATGGCATCCCAAAAGCGAGTGATGGCGTAGATGCTGCCGGCTAGGCCTGCCGACATGCCAACGGTATTGGTGAGAAAGGGCAGCAGGAAAAAGATGAGGATGTTGGCCGTCATGCCTGTGCCCAGATCCCCCACCCCATAGGCCAGCTTCGTCCACAAACTGAGTCGCTGTCTGGTCATCATGTCCCCCTGGAATGCCAGGATTCCAGTGTAGGGGGTAGGTGGAGATTTCTTTTTTGGGGATCCCTGGAAAAGCTGATCAAAATTCAGGGTCTTCTCCCAGTTCCCGTAGCCGCTGGGCCAGTCGTTCGGCTCGGGAGCGTTCCAATTCTGCCCGCTGCCGTTCCAATTCAGCCCGTTGCCGTTCCAATTCAGCCCGCTGCCGTTCTAGTTCAGCTCCCGTAGGCAACAATTGCCCTGCCCTATCGTACCAGCGCACCCAAAAGCGTTCTCGCCCCTCGTAGGATCCCCACCACCGACCGATACTCAAGTCCAAATCGGGCAACAGAATTGGGGGATGTTCTCCAGCGCCTGAGCCGGGGAGCAGCTCATAGTGTCCGCCCTGGAGTTGATAAACATTCAGCTCATCGGTCTCCAGCTCGAAGGTGACGTAGTAGGGGATCCGCAGCCGCCTTTCGTAGAGCTGGAATTTGGCTTGTCCGGGTTTTTCTTCCCCCTGGTCGTTGCAGATGATCTCCAAGATGAGAATAGGCAAGATATTCCCTTCATCCCAAACCACATAACTTTTGCGGGCAGTGCCATCCCGCCAACGGGGAACCCCCAGCACCAGAAACAAATCTGGAACAATGACCTGCCGGGGTAGGGCGTAGTAAAGGCCCATACTGCAAGCCACAAAAAAGTCTTGCCGATCTGACCAGTGCAGCAGCAGCGGTTCCCGGAGGAGGGGGTATTGGCGGCCTTGATCCTCGTTGTCCAAGGGGGTGTCGTCTGTATCGGGCAAGTCGTGCTGGGTGGGCCAGCGATAGGGGGCGATGGTCATGGCCAGGCAGGAGCAGTATGCCTCCACTGTAGCGAATGGGTTAGGACTGCATTTGGCTCATCGCCTCCAGATCCAGCACCTTGGCCACCTGTTCCGGGGTCATCAAGTTGCGCTCTAAGACAATCTGCCGAATGGACTGGCCGGTTTCCAAAGAAGCCTTGGCCACTTCTGCAGCTTGCAAATAGCCGATGTAGGGGTTGAGGGCGGTCACCAAAGCCAGCGTCCCTTCTGCGTAGCCGCGGCAGCGCTCCGGTTTGGGGGTGATGCCTTGAATACAGCGCTCGGCAAAGACCCGCAGGCTGCTGTTCAGAATCTGCAGGCTGTGCAGGAGGTCATAGGCAATCAGGGGCATCATCACGTTCAGCTCAAATTGCCCCGCTTGGGCTGCGAGGGTGATGGCGGTATCCAGCCCAATCACCTGGAAACAGACCATGTTCAACATCTCGGCTATCACCGGGTTGTACTTGCCAGGCATGATGGAAGAGCCGGGCTGCACCGGCGGCAGTTGGATCTCCTTCAGGCCGGTCTTGGGGCCAGAATCCATCAGCCGCAGGTCGTTGGCCAGCTTGATGCCATCTTGGGCCAGGTTGCGCAGGGATCCCGACAGATGCACAAAGGGGGCCATGCTCTGCATCGCCGCCATGGGGTGGGGAGCAGGGGTCAGGGGTAGCTGAGTATATTCCGCCAGCCGTTGCACCACCTTTTGCCGGTACTGGGGATGGGTGTTGAGGCCGGTGCCGACAGCGCTTCCCCCCAACCCCAAGCTGCACAGGGCCTGGCTGGCCTCCTCAATCCAGCGACGGTGTTGGGCAAAGATGGCCGCGTAGGCGCCAAAGCTGTCCCCCAGCCGCACTGGCACCGCATCCTGCAAATGGGTGCGACCGGCCTTGAGGATGCCGCGAAACTCTTGGGCCTTCTGCTCCAGCGCCGCTACCAAATTGTCCAGCGTGCCCAGAAAATCCCGTCGCACCCGCAGCAGGGCAGCCAGACGAATGGCGGTGGGGATGACATCGTTGGTGGACTGGCCGTAGTTGACATGGTCGTTGGGGCTGACCCGCTCGTAGCGGCCCTTGGGCTCCCCCAGGATCTCCAGAGCGCGGTTGGCCAGCACTTCGTTGACATTCATGTGGTGGGAGGTGCCCGCCCCCGCCTGGTACACATCCACCACAAACTGATCCCGCAGGGATCCCTGGAGGATCTCATCCGCCGCTTGGACAATCGCCTTGGCCACCTCTGCCGGAATGCACCCCAGCTCGCCGTTGACCTCCGCCGCCGCCTTTTTAATCAGCACGCAGGCCTCCACATACTCTGGCAGGGGCTTGAGGCCGCTGATGGGGAAGTTCTCCAGGGCACGGGCGGTCTGGATGCCGTAGTAAACCGACTGGGGTAGTTGCCGCTCCCCCATTGAGTCTCGTTCGCTGCGCACCTCAGCCAAGGCTTTTCCTCCCCCGTTCGCGGATCCTTGGGCTAGCTTCCGGCAGCCTTCTCTGAGGGTGTCTCGACGGCTGCAGATAAGTTTTGTAAAGTAGCCTGCAACTGCTGGCTGAGGCGCTCGTTGTTCTCTGCCAAGACCAACACCATGGCCGCACAGGCCAGATGCACCCCCGCTCGAAATTCTGCCGAAGACTTGTACTGGATCAGCGCTTCGCTATCCCCTTCCCGCGGGCTGAGGATGAGCTGAACCGACTTTTGGGCCAACTCTGTCAGTTCCCGTTCCGTTAAACCGAGCTGCACCGCTTCTGCCCTCCCTGCTGGCCGACAAACAACCTTTGATCCCATCAGGATCGCCACTTTGGTATCCTACCGCGGTTGTTGCCCCAATCTGGCAGGATCCCCAAGTGAGCGGGCCTTGACAACGCTTGACGGCTCTAGAAAGAGACGGAAAATGCCGGTTAGTATAGGTGCAGCCTGCCTTGGCCTGCGGGCCAGTGGCCGACTTTGATTGGAGAGTCCAAACTCAGGGTTCGGCACTGCTCCGAAGGGGGCTAGTCCTACTTAGCATTTGTCTTGTGTTGTTATTTCGTTGAGAGAGGAAAACTTGACCGTAGAGCATCCACCTGACCGCTTCCCCCGCAAGCAGCGCGCAGAGCTGCCGGCTATCAACGAGCGCATCCGCTTCCCCAAAATCCGCCTTATCGATACCGACGGCACTCAGTTGGGGATCATGAGCCCGCGCGAAGCCCTGCGCCTGGCAGAAGAAAAAGATCTGGACTTGGTCTTGGTGAGCGAAAAGGCCGACCCGCCCGTCTGCCGCATCATGGACTACGGCAAGTTCAAGTTTGAGAAGGAGAAGAAAGAACGGGAGGCCCGCAAGAAGCAACACACTGCCGAGATCAAGGAAGTGAAGTTTCGCTACAACATCGGCGAGCACGACTACAACGTGCGCCTGCGCAGCGCCCAACAGTTCTTGGGGGATGGAGACAAGGTGAAAGCCACGGTGATGTTCCGCGGTCGTGAGGCCCAGCACGCCGAGTTGGGGGAAGAATTGCTGCACCGCTTGTTCAAAGACTTACAAGAAGTGGCGGAAATGCAGCAGCCCCCCCAAAAGGAAGGGCGAAACATCACGATGATTCTCTCTCCCAAAAAATCGGTCTGAGGAGGGATCCCACCCATGCCCCTTGCCGTTGGGGATCCGGCTCCGGAGTTCACCCTGCCCGATGCCGAGGGCAATCCCATCAGCTTGAGCCAGTTGCGGGGACAGCGGGTGGTGCTCTATTTTTACCCGCGGGACAACACCCCCGGCTGCACCCAAGAAGCCTGCGGCTTTCGGGATGCCTACGCTGACTATCAAGCCCACGGCATCGCCATCTTGGGGGTGAGCGCCGACGATGCCCGTTCCCACCAAAAATTTGCCCAGAAGCTGCAACTGCCCTTCCCCCTGTTGGTGGATGAGGGGGCCAAGGTGGCCAGGGCTTACGGGGTCTATAGGCCGAAAAAGTTCATGGGCAAAGAGTACAGCGGCATTCACCGCACCACTTTTGTTATTGATCCGGAGGGGAAGATCGAGGCCGTTATCACCAAGGTCAAGGTGGAAACCCACGCAGCGGAGCTGCTCAAGCAGTTGACCGGCTCTTAGGCTTTCCGGTGGGAGTTCGGCAGACCTGCTGCTGGGCTCGTTGTTCTGGAACCTGAGCCAAGACGGGAACGAAAAGAGCAAAAAAAGATGTAAAGTGCCGGTATTGATTCCTCGTGGGCTAGGGCCGTGTCCCGACGCAGCCGTACCCTCAAGTCGATTCACGACAGCTACCAAATGTTGGGTTTGGCCGGCCAAGGGCAGTACGGGCGTGTATTCTGTGCCCGTCCCCGTCAAGGAGAAGACCTGGTGGCCCTGAAGGAGCTGCCGGCGGAGCGCTTTCCCACCCAAAATCTGCTGCGGGAGCTGCGCCATCTGCTCACCCTCAACCACCCCAACATTACCCGCTGCTACGCCCTCGAACATGCCCGCGAAGGTCGCTACCTGGTGTTGGAGTACTGCGAGGGAGGCACGCTGCGGGAGCTGATCGACCAGGTGGAGCAAGGGCTGTGGCTGCCGGTCAAGCAGGTTTTGGGCTTTGTGGATCAGATTTTGGCCGGGTTAGATCATGCCCACCGGCAGGGGGTGATCCACTGCGATGTCAAGCCCGAGAACATCCTGCTCAAGCCCACGCCCCAAGGCTGGCAACTGAAGCTGACAGACTTTGGCATTGCCCGCCACTCCCAGCCTCTTCCCGATGAGATCAGCGCCACCGGATCCCCTGCCTACATGGCTCCCGAGCGCTTCTACGGTCAGTTTAGCCCTGCCTCGGATCTCTACGCGGTGGGGATCATCCTGCTGGAGCTGTTGACAGGCCGGCGGCCTTTTTCCGGATCCCCCGGCCAGTTGATGCACGCCCACCTCAACCAGCCGTTTGTCTGTCCAGAAGGGATCCCTGCCCCGCTGCGGGAGGTGCTGGAGATAGCCCTACGCAAGTTGCCCTTGCGGCGGTTCCGCACTGCTGCCCAAATGCGGTCGGCTTTGGCGGTGGTTGCCCAAGAGTGGCAAGAGCCGGCCAGTTGTTGGGTTGGCCCTCGCCTGCCCAGATGGCCGCCCCCTGGGGTACAGGTTTGGGATCTGCCGGATCCGGGCTCTGTTGACACTGGCGGGATGGAGTTCCTGGCCGAGCAAAAGTTCTGCATCTGCGAGGATCCGGGCGGCTCCAGATCCCCGCTGCTGTTGCGGGTGACTCCCCAGAGGCTGGAATGGCTGGATCTCCAGAACCTTGCCTCGGGATCCCCTGCTTTGGCCCGTTTTTCCCTGGACGAGCCAATTCGGGCGGTGCTGCCCTTGAACACCTTCCCGGAAGCCCTGGCCTTCTCCCGAAGCAGCCTTTTGCACCTCAGCCCCAGCCGCATCCGCACCTTGCTCAGCTTTGAGGAGGATTGGCAGGCCACCTGGCTGGCAGAGCGACAGGAGCTGGTCTGGGCCACCGCCCAAGAGTTGGGGGCCGTACAATGGCAGCCGGCCACGTCGACAGGAACACAGCCTTTCCCCGATTCCCGCTGTTATTTCCGCTGGCCTTGGCAGGGATCCCTGTCCCGCTTGCTGGCCCTCTCGGAGCATCTGGTTTTGTTGACAGGTGTGGGGCAGCAGTGGGTGGAGATGAGCCTCTTGCCCTATCCCAAGGGACACCATCCCACTGTCGCGACCGGTTGGTCTCTGCAGACGGGATCCCAGCCCATTCGCTATCGCCTGCCCTTGGATCCCGAAGGGGGGGTGATCAGCCTGGGGGAACGGTTGCTCTTCGCGGCAACAGATGGGGGCAAGGAAGGCCAGCAAGGTTGCTGCCCCTATCTCCACTCGGTGCAGGTGAATCCGCTGCGGGTGCGCCGCTGGTTCTTGAAAGGGCAACCTGTCCAGATGGCCAAGGCCCCTTGGGGCGTGCTGCTGCTGTGTCGAGAGGGCGAGCAATCCACTTCCCTCTGGCTGTACAGTGAAAAAGGGGATCCCTTGGCCCAAATAGCTGTGCCTAACGGCTCACAGGTGTTGCAGGTGGGCCAAAGGGGCAAGATTTGGCTGCAGGTGCCCAAAGCAGAGAAATCTCACCTGTCTCAGCTTTGGCAATTGGATCTGAACTGCTTGCCGGTGAGTGGACAGCCTTCCCAGGTGATGCTGTGCGACCCAGCGATCTAGAGTTGCGCCAAGGACTCCGTCCCGCTGTCGCGACCGGACTCGGCCAGAACCGCTATCAGCCCTAAGATCAAGTTTGAAGATCAAGTTTGGCCAGATGCCCGGCCAGCTCTGCTGGGCTGTGGACCAGGGGAGTGGTGATCTGTCCAGCCTGTTGGAGAACAAGCATGAGTCAGTATCTGCCGGAACCTGCTGCTGTGGAGGAGGATCCCAGCTTGTTGGTAGAGCGGCTGCGCCGCAAAGAGGGCCGGTGGCTGGATTGGGCCAAGGCCTGTCAAGCTTTGCAACGACAGAAAATGACTCCCCAGGCCATCTTCGAGGCAACCGGGTTTGAGCCCATTCACCAAAACCAGATCCTTGTTGCGGCCCAGGTTTACGAAGGGATGGCCAAAGCAGGAGCCAGCCCAGCAGTTCTGGGGCATTTTGCCCATAAAGGCAGCGATATCCTCTACGAGTTGCGCATTCTCTCTCCACAGGATCGGGTTCGGGTGGCGGAATTTATCTTCAGTCGCCATTTGAATGCCGCTGATGCTCATGAGATCGCCCGCGCCGTGAAAAATTATGCCCAGCTCCAACAGCTTCCGGAAGGGTTTACGGATCACCCCGGCGATGCGGTAGCCTATCAAGCCTGGAGAACGGCCCAGCAAACCCGCGATCTGCAGGAGCGAACTCGGGCTATCGGTCGAGCGTTTCAGTATGTCCACAGTGATACAGCCCGCCGACAGGTGGAGCAGCTCTTGTCCACGATTGCCACCAGCTCCCGCCCCCAACGCAGCGTTTTGCCCAAGCTGTCCGTGTTTCGCTTGGAAGAAGATCTGCCGCGACTGCTGCCGGTGGCCGGATCCCTGCCTCTTGAAACTGCCGCCTGGGAAGGGATCCCCTCCAGCCAGCCCCAAGGGCCCTTTGGCTGGGTCAACAGCCCGGCGGAGCAGACTTGGATGGCCTTGCCTGCTTGGCCAGTGATTCAAAAGGCCGGGGATCCGGTGATCCTTCAGGTGGAAAACCGGCTTTTGGGATCCCTGTTGGGTTTGCCGGTGCCTGCCGGTGAAGAACAGGATCCGGTTTTGCTGGTGGTCGATCGCGCCGCTCGGGTTTGGGAGGGAGCTCAGATGGCGGGATTTTTCCTGGTGGATCGGGCCGGATCCCTGGCGGTGGAGTGGATAGAAGACTCGCCCTCCTCTCCCCTGTTGGGCCAGGTGCTGATGGCCGTGCGCCCCCCGCGGGTTTTCGATGAGGTGCTGGCTCAGGATCCCTGGCAGTTGGAAGAATAGGCGTTGGGATCCCGCCGTTGTAGCCATTCGTGCTAGTGGTGCAGAGCACCGCGCCTGGACTCGCCCCCATGGCCTCACCCATGGCCTCAATTGAGCAAGGCCAAGTTATCCCGGTGGACGGCAGTATCAACCCCTTCGTAGCCCAGGATGCGGGGAATCTCGGCGGTTTTTTTGCCCTTAATCTGCCGCAGCTCCTCGGCGCTGTAGTTCACCAGGCCCCGCGCCACCTCCTGGCCGCTGGGATCGCACAGGCGCACGGCAGCCCCCGCCTCAAACTCCCCAGAAATGGCTGTGATCCCTGCCGGCAACAGCGAGCGCCCTTGCTCGCACACCGCTCGTACCGCCCCCTCATCCAAAGTCAAAGATCCCTCGGGGATGAGGCCGTAGGCAATCCATCGCTTGCGAGCGCTGGCGGGCTGAGGAGCCGGATCAAAGCGGGTGCCGATGGCCTCGCCGGCCAGAATTGCCGGGATCTGCTCAGGCCGTTTGCCATTGGTGATCACCACCGTTACCCCTGCAGCTGTAGCAATTTGAGCAGCGGTCAGTTTGGTGGCCATGCCGCCGGTGCCCCAGCCGCTTTTCCCCTGGGCTTCGGCCTTCACCTGTAGCGGGATCCCGGGCAACACCCGCTCAATGGGCTGGGCAGAGGGATCTCGGTTGGGGTCAGCCGAATAGAGCTTGTCCACATCGGTGAGCAGGATAAGCCACTTGGCCTGCACCATGCTGGCCACTAACGCCGAAAGCGAGTCGTTATCGCCGAATTTCAGCTCCTCCACTGCCACCGTGTCGTTTTCATTGACGATGGGAATAACCCCCATCTGCAGCAGTTGGGCAAAAGTGCGATTGGCGTTCACGTAGCGGCTGCGCTCCACCAGATCGCCGCGGGTGAGCAGCACTTGGGCAATTGGCTGGTTCAGAGCCGAGAAGAGGTCATCGTAAAGGCGGATCAACCGCCCCTGTCCCACCGCAGCCACCGCCTGCTTCTCGGCAATAGCCGTCGGTCGTTGCCGCCAGCCAAGGCGAGCACAGCCCACCCCCACCGCCCCAGAGGAGACCAAGATCACCGCATACCCCTGCCTGCGCAGGTGGGTCAGCACCTCCACCAGCGGCCCCAACACCGAAAGACGCAACAAGCCGGTCTGAGTATCTGTCAGGCTGGAGGTGCCGATCTTCACCACCACCGTCACGTCTGTTGTTGCCATCGCCGCTCTCAACCCATCCTCCCACCCCTCTATTCACCATAGCGCCACCATAGCGGAGTCAAGACGCAGCTGTATTGACCAAAAGGCGCGGCAAGCCCCGTCCTTCAGGGCAGGGAAGGATAGCGCCGACCGTAGCCGACGCCCTTTAAAAACGCAGTGCCGGCCATG
>NZ_JBSSBO010000070.1:0-10259 GCF_054058915.1 Thermostichus sp. MS-CIW-41 | reverse complement strand
GGGATACCGCCATTCTGTTTGGAAACAAACAGAATGCTATCGCTGCATAGTTGAACAGTGATGTTCAGCAGTGTTCAGCGTAAATGTATCAGACGTCACCTCCTATTGGGGTTTCGTAAGTTTTTCAGAGGGGTGTAGTCCTCAATCCAAATAGGCGCTCAACTCCTGCTCCAATGTAGGCAGTTGCACCTCTCCCTGCTCCAGCTCTTCCAAATCTTCCAGTTGTTTGCGCAGGCGGGCAATCCGCTCTTGCAGGCACTCTTTGATGCCTTTGGCCCCCAAACTGAGACAACTGCGGCAGACTTCCCCGTAGATTTGCCCGCGGTCGTTGTAGACCACCGCCAGCAACACTTGGTGCCCTTTTTTCTGGATGGGGTTGGCCCATCCCCCACAGATAATGCAGGGCACTCGGCCATTGCCCCCGTAAATGCTGCGTTCCCAGACGATTCTCACGCTCAGCCTCAATGCAACTTGTTGCCCACCAGCATAAAAACCCAGGGGGATCCCTTGCCACCCCAAGATGCCGCGTTCCTTCCCTTCCCATTGCGGTGAAACGGTTTGCTGGTTAAATGCCTGCCCCCCTCTCCCCCTGGGAGAGGGGCTTGGGGGTGGAGGCCAAAAAGGGATCCCAGTGGCTAGGTGCTGGGCCGGGCAGATTGAGAGCGGTCGATGGTGCGATAGGTGAGGCTGGCAGCCACCTCTAGAGCTTTGGCGGCGTCGCGGAAATAAAACCCCAACTCCTCATCCTTCTCCGTGCGGTTGGGCTTATTGAACTTGGCCTTGAACTGCACGTTGCAATACATGGCCAACCCCACCAGAACCTCTGACAGTCCGTGCTGGTTGATCAGCCGCTCCACGTCCGTAAGCAGGCTTTTGATCAAGGCATCGGCTACCGGTTCTGGCAAACTGTCCAGGTCGTGCATGGGGGCTCCTCAACCAACGAGAGCAAACAAGCCAACGGGTCTGGGATCCCGAAGGCAACCTCTCCTGATTTTCCTGCATCTTTTCCAGAATGCCCAATCCCCTTGCCAACGCTACCACCACTGCCGCAGCCAGCCCCACAGGCCCGGATACCGAATGGAGCGCTCCCGGGCCGCTTGTTCCAGATGATGGGCGTGGTCTTGGCTGCCGGGATGCCGCAGACGATTTAGGCGCATCAAATAGGCGTAGCGGCGGATTTGTTCTCGCAACTGAACTGGGGGAAGGGCAAAGCACTCTGGGCAAATAGGGCCGAGATTCAGACCCCTATCGTTGAAAAGGCAACGAACTCGCTTCCCGCCCGCAAAACGCTTTCCGCAGGCGGCACAGTAGCAAGCTGAGGGCTGGTTGGCAAGGCGCTGCCAGCGAATTCGCATGGTCTTCCCGACAAAAAGGCAAGCAACGTGCAGGCAATTCGCTGCAGCCATAATAGGCTAGAAGCTGGTGAGCAAAACCCAGGATGGGGGGGCCTGGAGTATCGAAAACCATGCCGCAACTCTACGACTGTGTCATCGTCGGCGCCGGCCCTGCTGGAGGATCTGCCGCCTACCATCTGGCCAAGCGGGGACGCTCGGTGCTGGTTCTGGAAAAGGATCCCTTGCCCCGCTACAAACCCTGTGGGGGCGGCGTTTCTCCTATGGTGGCGGCTTGGTTTGACTTCGACTTTGGCCCCGCCATTTCCCTCAAGATCCGGCAAATCCGCTACACCTGGCGCGGCGGCGATCCGGTGGTGGTCGATTTGGATTTGAAAGAGCCCGTTTGGATGGTGCGGCGGGATGTTTTCGACCACTACCTGATTCAGCAGGCGCAAAAGCAAGGGGCAGCGCTCCAGGCAGAATGCCCTGTCTCTGGCCTCGAGTGGCAAAGCGACCGCTGGCAAGTGATGACAACCGCCGGCCCGGTCTGGGGTCGGTACGTGATTGGGGCCGATGGGGCAAAAGGCTCAATGGCCAAGTGGCTGGGCTTTCAGGAACGCCGCCGTCGCTTGGCTGCCGCCTTGGAAGCAGAAGTGCCTCTCCTGCAGCCGCAAACTGCAGCCGCCCATTTTGACTTCGGCGCCGTCAGCAATGGCTACATTTGGAACTTCCCCAAGGCTGATGGCTACTCGATTGGAGCCGGCACCTTTCGGGGTGGAGAAAAACAAAACCTGCGGGAAATTGCCGCCCAATATGCCCAAAGCTTTGGCGTAGACTTGAAGTCGGTCAAGCCGTTTGGCCATCCCATCTGCCTCTGGGACGAAGATCAACCGCTTCACACCCAAAATGCCCTCTTGGTGGGAGATGCCGCCTGCGTTATCGATCCGTTTACCGCTGAAGGGATCCGCCCTTCCCTTCTCACCGGCATGTTGGCGGCCCAGGCCATCGATCAAGCTCTAGGCGGGGATACAGAAGCTCTGGCGAACTACTCTGCCCGCGTGCAGCAGGAATGGGGCTCAGAAATGCGCTGGGCTAAGCGGATTGCGGCGTTGTTCTATCGCTTTCCGGGCGTGGGCTACAGGGTGGGCGTCAAACGACCGGGAGCCACTCGGCGCATGGGCCAGATCTTGGCCGGTGAACTGCGCTACAGCGATGTGGCCAGCTCGGCCATTCGCAAGTTAAGCGGTGGTCTGCTCGCCTAAGCCCGGCACCGACAGACGCGGGCGAGATCCAGGATCGTCGAAGCGCTTGCCGATCACCAGGCAGTTGCGACCATCCGCTTGGCGGCTGTAGCTGAGGTGAGTAGAGAGAGCTTTCATCAGCAAAATACCCCGTCCCCCCTCGGACTCAAGATTGGCGTTGGGCGATGTGGGATCCGACACGTTCCGGGCAAATCCCTCCAGATCAAACTCCTGCCCCTGATCCCAGATGCGCAACTCCAGCCCTTGCGGCATCAGCAGCAGCTCAATGTCGATGGGCGTACTTTCCGGCAGAGCGCGGTGGGCGTGGCGAACGGCGTTGGTAAACCCCTCTACCAAAGCCAACTGACATCCCGCCCAAATGGGATCCGGGATGCCCGCATTTCGGAAAGACTCAAACCAGGTCAAAACCTGGTCAAGCGCGTCCAGGGTTGTGTCAACCCTCAGCGCAAACGTTTGCCTCTTATCCAGAGGGATCCCTGCCGCGTTCAAAACCGAACCCCAACGATGAGGATTTAACCTGCACCCATCAATCCTGGCCGGATTGACCCTACCAGATTCTAGACCAGAGCCCTGCTAGAACGTGTCATCCCCCACTTTGGGGGGGTAGCTAGGGAGCGATGACCAAATCCACACGGCGGTTCCGCTGCCGTCCGGCTTCTGTGTCGTTATCGGCAACGGGCAAGGTGGGACCAAAGCCAGAGGTTGTCCAACTGATGGGATGGCCTTCCGGCAGCAGCTTCGTCAAATAGTCCTTAACCGCATTGGCGCGGCGCAGAGAAAGGGCCAAGTTGTAGTTTAAGGGCCCGATGTTATCGGTGTGGCCATTCACTTGAACGCGGGCGCCGGGCATAGCTTCCAAGGACTTGGCCACCTGGGCCAACAGCGAGGCTGCTTCAGGTCGAATCTCGGCTTTGTCAAAATCGAACAGCAAATCGCCCGGCAGGCTGATGGTTTGGGTTCCCACCTGAAAGGAGGTTGGCGTTGTGGTCGGAGCCGGGGTGGGCGCAGAGGCGCTTTCTGCCCCTGGAGCGATCTCAGCAGCAGTGGAAGATTCCCTGACAGGCTCAGGGGCTGTTTGAGAACGCAGCCGTTGCAGCCGCGACTCCAATTCCTCAATTCTGATCAAGAGCTGGATCACCTGCTGGCGGATCTCCCGGATCTCCCCTTCCAGATCCGTGGGGCTCTCATGATTTTCCTCTGGATCTGCATTTGGATCTGCATTGGCTGTTGGGCTGGCCACCGGAGGATTGGCCTGGGGCGGGGCCAAGGTGGGCAGGATCGGTGGTGTGGGAGAAGCGGGTTGAGTGGGAGAGATGTTGGTCTCCGGCTGGGGCTGAGGCTGAGCCTGCTGGGGAAGCACCATCCCAACCCAGATCCCGCTGCTGACCAAGAGGATCCCGCTTAGGGAATGGAGAGCGACTGTTAGGAGCTGGGACGAACGAGCCATTGCAGGCAAACCTGATACATTTACGCTGAACACTGCTGAACATCACTGTTCAACTATGCAGCGATAGCATTCTGTTTGTTTCCAACCAGAATGGCGGTATCCCGCAAAGCTTTGAGTAGAATACCCAAAGCGCAGTTTCCGTGTCGTCTTACTACCAATTTTCTGCTTTGCTTTGGCTACCATGTTGGCAGACTCGAAAGTAAACAGAAAGATCAACTGGTAGTAATCCGTACTGAACATATTATACAATTTTCAGTATAGTTGAGCTTATTATTGACTAGAGTCATGCTCCGGCTGGATGGGCGCAGGCAAGGAGCAGGAACTCCTCTCAACTCAACCCTCAAGACCCATCCTAACCGGCGACCCGATCTCGCCAAGGGGATTCTCGGTCGGTCCAACTGCCACTTCCCGCCATCTGCTGTGGGAGGCTAATCAAAACTGATGCGACCTCGATAACGCCCTATGAGGGTTAGGCCGTTGATGGGATCCGCCAAATCCGCCACAAAGGGGGGAAAGCGGGGATTGTCGCTGATCACCTTCACCTGGGACCCAGGCAGGCGCTGCAGCCGTTTGACCAACAGATCTCCATCCATCTGAAAGACGTAAATGCCTTCACAGCCCAGGTCTCCACCCTCTTGCCGCTCCACAAAGATCCAGTCGCCATCCTCCAACGTGGGAGACATGCTATCCCCCTGCACCCGAATCAGACTTAGATCGGCAGGGTTTCCCTTCAAGTGCGTCCGCAGCCAGTTTCGCTCAAAAGCAATCACCGATTCGATCGATTCTTCGCGCACCAACACCCCCGCTCCGGCAGAGGCGGCCACATCGACAAAAGGCACATACACATACTCTGCTTTCGCGTCGGGATGCAACTGCGGGGATCCCTCCCCTGTAATCAGCCAATTGAGGTTGACCTGGCCCACTTGGGCAATTTTCACGGCCTTATCAATGCCGGGCACGGATCCCTTCAGGTAGCTGCGCAAGGCCGTATCGCTAATTCCGGCCCGTCGCCCAAACGCATAGACGGCTTCATCGCCAATCACCCATCGCAAGCGGTCTGCAAAAGAAGAGCCAGAGGAGATGGACATCGGCTTAACGCTACATATTGTGTATAAGCAGATTTTTACCACTATATCTTGACAAGTCAACAACCGGTGCAGCCATTTGGGGAGAATCTTCAACCTGAGCTGACCAAGCGGCAGAAGGGAAATCTCACTTATTGTTAGCAGGCTGGCTGGGGAATCCTACTGGCGCTACCGTGGTTTTGGGTTGTGTTCACAGCGGGTCAGCAGCGGGCCGGCACAGCTTACTCTACCCAAAAAGGTGCACGTGGGATCTTCACCAAGTGCTGGGGTAAGCTACCCTGTCTGTTGAACTTATTCCGGCAGTCTGTCTGGGTGAAAGATGCTGAGATATCGGCATTAGCGGCCCAAAAGGTTCGGTTCCCAGATTGCCTCTGGGTCTACTTCAAGCTGTTCTGCCTCAATCCCTATGGTTTCCTCTGACCTCAAGCGCTGGCTGGATAACTTCCTGATTGCCGTTGTCTTTCTGGTGTTCGCCGGGTTTGTCTGGTTTGTCTTTTCCGTAACCGGGGCTTTTCTTGGGATCCCACTGGGCTACAAACTTTGGATGCGGCTCTGGCTGCCTTTGTTTCAGCCGGCTTTGGGGATCCTGATGGCCGGGGCGGTGGTGAGCGGAGTGTGGGGCTGGCTGGAAAAACGCCGCTCCCAACAATCATGATCATCAATAGAACTGAAGATCCCGTGGCGCAGGGGAGCCCCAGACTGGCTCTATACTGGAAACGTATCTAAATGTTGAGCAACTGAGGCAGTCTGGCGTCGTGTTTGTTCTGTCCGGCTACGAGTATTTGCTGGTTTTTCTAATCGTCTGCTCTCTGCTGCCGGTTTTGGCTCTGGGGGCTTCCGCACTCTTGGCGCCAAAGCGGCGGGGATCCCTGCGGCGCAGCACTTACGAGTCGGGCATGGAGCCGTTTGGGCAAGCCTGGATCCAGTTCAACATTCGCTACTACATGTTCGCACTGGTCTTCGTCATTTTCGATGTAGAGACGGTGTTCCTCTATCCCTGGGCAGTGGCGTTTCACCGCTTGGGGCTGTTGGCCTTTGTGGAGGCCTTGATTTTCATCGCCATCCTTGTGGTGGGTCTTGTGTACGCCTGGAGAAAAGGAGCATTGGAATGGTCATGACGTCTGAGAAATCGCAAGTCTTGTTTCCGGGGGCTGCCCCCCAGGTGACTACCGACCTCTCCAACAACGTCGTTCTGACGACGGTGAACGACCTGTACAACTGGGCTAAGATGTCCAGCCTCTGGCCGCTGCTCTACGGCACTGCCTGCTGCTTCATCGAGTTTGCTGCCATGCTGGGGTCCCGCTTTGACTTCGACCGCTTTGGCCTGCTGCCTCGTTCTTCGCCGCGCACGGCTGATTTGATCATCACGGCAGGTACGGTCACCATGAAAATGGCGCCGGCGTTGGTCAAGCTTTACCAGCAAATGGCTGAGCCGAAGTACGTGATCGCCATGGGGGCCTGCACCATCAGCGGTGGCATGTTCAGCTCCGATTCCTACACGGCAGTGCGGGGGGTGGACAAGCTGATCCCGGTGGATGTGTACATTCCTGGCTGCCCCCCTCGTCCAGAGGCGATCATGGATGCCATTGTCAAGCTGCGCAAGAAGATCGCCGCTGAGGACATGCGGGAGCGGGGCCGTCTGCAACAAACCCACCGCTACTACACGGTTAAGCACAACCTCAAGCCTGTGCCGGAGATCATCACCGGCAAGTATCTGGAGAGCGAGACCCGCCAAGCTCCCCCGCCAGAGCTGGCTGCGGCCATCGGCCTGCCGGTGCCCCCGGCCTTGCAAACCGCCGACTTTAAGCGGGCGGAACAGCAGCTCAAAGCCTTGCAGGGAGGAGTGTGAGATGGCAGAGGAGAATGCCCAGGAAAAACAAGCGCCGCCATCCGCAGGCGAGCAGTCGGAACCCTTGGTGACGTTGGAGCGGGGCCCGGTTTCCCAGTTTCTGGCCGACAACGGCTTCGAGCACCAGTATTTGGGGAGAGACGCAGCGGGGGTAGAGCTGTTGGAGGTGGAGCGGGACTTTCTCCTACCCTTGTGTACCGCCCTCTATGCCTACGGCTTTAACTACCTGGAGTGCCAGTGCGGATATGACCTGGGGGCAGGGCAGCCACTGGTCAGCCTTTACCACCTGATCCAGCTGTCGGAGGGGGCGGATCGCCCTCGGGAGGTGCGGCTACAGGTGAAGTTGCCTCGCCAGGATCCACGGCTGCCTTCCGTATACTGGATTTGGAAGTCGGCGGATTGGCAGGAACGGGAAACCTACGACATGTACGGCATTGTTTTCGAGGGACACCCGAACCTGAAGCGGATTTTAATGCCGGAAGACTGGATAGGGTGGCCCCTGCGCAAGGACTACATCACGCCTGACTTCTATGAGCTGCAGGATGCCTACTGATTGGGGATCCCTGACTCGGTGAGCAGCGTTGAATAGGATGGGTTGAGATGTGGCCTTTTTTGCTCTTGGCAATCTACGCAGGAGGAGTTTGGTACTCGGCCCGCAAGGCGGATCGCATCTATTCGGGCTCCGGGAAGTGGCTGGTATCGGCCCTCTGGCCTGTGTTGTTGGTCTCAAACCGTCAGTTTCGCCAAAATTGGCGTCGTCCCCTGAACAAGTAAGTTGAGTGAGTCTGGATCCCTGGAATCCTCACCTGTGATCGCTCCTGAGCAACACCTACGCGACCCGAGTCTTTCTCTATCGACACCTCAGGCTACGCAGAAGTTGCGGGAGTTGATTTTCAGCCGCATTCGCGCTCAAGGGCCGGTGACCTTTGCCCAGTTTATGGAGTGGGCTCTCTACGAGCCAGGGTTGGGCTATTACGAGCAGGGATCCCCGATTGGCCCCGACTACCTCACCTCTCCCCACCTGGCGGCGGACTTTGCCCAACTGTTGGCGGAGCAAATCCACCAGTTCTGGCACATTTTGGGATCCCCCCCTGACTTCAAGGTGATCGAGATGGGGGCAGGCAGCGGTCGCTTGGCCCAGGATTGGCTGACCTACGTGCGCTCCGCTAACCCCCCTTTTTGGCAGGCACTGGAATATGGGATCCTGGAGCGTTCTGCCCACCTGCGGCGGCTCCAACAGGAGCGGTTGGCCCCTTTTGGGGAGAAGGTGCGCTGGTTGGATTGGGACGGGCTCCCGGATGAGTCGGTCACAGGCTGTTTCTTCTCCAATGAGCTGGTGGATGCTTTTCCGGTGCATCGGGTGCAGGTGCAGGATGGGGCTTTGCGGGAAATCTATGTCGATTGCAGCGAGGCTGCAGAAGCCAACTTCCGGGAAGTGCTGGGGGATCTGTCCACCCCTGAGCTAAGAGAGTACTTCGCCCGTCTGGGGATCCCTGTAGAAACCTATCCGTCGGGCTACCAAACCGAGGTGAACCTAAAAGCCTTGGAGTGGCTGCAGCTCCTGGCTCGCAAGCTCCGGCGAGGCTACGTGCTCACCATCGATTATGGCCACACCGCCCAGCGCTACTACAGCCCCCACCGCGCCCAAGGTACGCTCCTGGCCTATCGACAGCACGGCAGCTATACGGACCCCTATGTTCGGGTGGGATCCCAGGATCTCACCGCTCATGTGGACTTTACCACCCTAGAGCAGGTGGGAGAATCTCTGGGGCTAAAATGTCTGGGGTTCACCCGGCAGAGCAACTTTTTGGTCAACCTGGGATTGACCGAGCGGCTGGCCGCCCTTAGCCAAATGGGGAACCCGGTTGATGGCGAAGCTGTGGATGTGGGCCAGGTTTTGCGGCGGCGACATGCTCTTCACGCGCTGCTGGATCCCATGGGGTTGGGGGGCTTTGGAGTATTGGTGCAGGCTAAGGGCTTGATCCCCTCAGAACACGCTCACCCTCTGCGGGGCTTTGGCGAGCCAGAGCTGTGAACCGTTTCGGTGCTATTGGGATGGGATGTCTGCCCCTACCGGCTACCGTTGCCTTCCATCGATGCCAGTTCTGCCATTGCTCTGGTGCTATCTTCCAGGTTGTCGATTCGCTCCTCGAGGGTTGCAAAGACTTCGTCATATTTGTCGGCCCATGCGACGCCGGCGGCAGTTTTGGTCATGCGGGCCGAGCCAAGAGATACGTCTGAAGATCCTTTCGCGGGCATAGGTGACCGTTTAATGGAGTTACTAGAGCCTGTTGACCGACAAGCCTGGGTTAAGCGGGCAGTATCCTGCTTCAGGAGATTCTGTTTTGATTGGAGTTGTTCTACCTTGGCTATGCCCTCTTTGAGGGACTGAATGGGCCTTTTTTTCTTGGCTTGTAAATCTCCAATCGAGGCTTTCAGACTTTGCTCTTCTGCGCGTAACTGAGGAAGTCGTTCTTCTTGAGATTGGATCTGGATCTCTGTTTCAAAATGAAGCTGAGGAGTTTGAGCTTGCGAACGAGCCTCATCATAAGGTTGGGCAGCAGCCACCCCCTTCTGCTGGACTTTTGCCCAATCTTCAAGGGCAGCACGCAGGTTGGCCAGTTCGCTTTGCAGTTGCTGTAGGTCTGAAGGAGTGATTTCGTTTTGCTTCTGTCGATTTTCGAGGTGCTGCAGAAGCTGGATTTTGGCTTTGGCCTCGCTTCCAGATAGAGCAGAAGCCACATAGCCTGTCATCCCCGTAGCCAAACCTGCTGCTCCTGCCTGCCACAGGGATCCTCCCGCCCCAAGACCGCCAATAGCCACCGTAACTCCAGCCAACGCGGGAAAGGCAGTTATCCAAAGCTGGCGGCAGGAGAAAGGCAACATCATCGACCCCAGGGTGGAAGAGGAGATTGTCTTGAAGATTGTTTTGACCATAGGTAATGTTTGGGTAGGTTTTCTCTCACTCACAACTCCTCTTTTTTTAAGGAGAAAGGGGAGCTAGAACCAACACAAAGAACAAAGAACGCCTTAGAGACAATTTTACTGCACTATTTCACTGCACTTCATCACTGCACTTCAAGATGACTCTGGTGTACTGCTGAGGTTACAGTTCTTTACGCCATCCCTCCAGTATGGCCACAACTACAAGTCAATCGCCACTCTAAACCTGCAAGAGCCACTTCAGCTAGGTTGTGTTGATCTTTCATTTGAGCCAAAAGAGAGCACTGACGAGATAGAGAAAACTCAAGAAGTTCCTGGCCAATTTGTCAAAACGAGAAC
>NZ_JBSSBO010000069.1:0-10496 GCF_054058915.1 Thermostichus sp. MS-CIW-41 | reverse complement strand
GAAGGGGATGCTGACCATAACGCTGCTCAAGTAATCTCTCTCCTTGGGGCGACTGTAAACTCGCCTGAAATTCCGAAACTTAGCTGTCCTCTGGGTCAGCTAGGGATTGGGATAAAGCCCGCACCCTGCGCATAGTGCGGGTGTCGGGTAGTTTACTTTCGCAAGACTACATCATCCCCTTAGGTGCAGAGCCAGCCGCCGGCTTGGGCTCAGGCTTTTCCACCACAATCGCTTCGGTTGTGAGGTACATTCCGGCTATGGAAGCCGCGTTTTGCAGCGCTGAGCGCACCACTTTGGCCGGATCGACGATCCCCTGGGCAAACATATCCACATAGGTTCCGCTCAGGGCATCGAAGCCAAAGGGCATCTCCTTCTCCAAAACCTTTTCCACCACCACTGACCCTTCCAGACCGGCATTGTGGGCAATCTGAAAGAGAGGGGCCTGCAAGGCTCGGTAAACAATTTCTGCCCCCACCTGTTCTTCGGCATTCAACTTGGCCTTGAAAGCCGGGATCCCTTTGGAGAGGTGCAATAGCGTCGCCCCGCCGCCAGGGACGATCCCTTCTTCCACCGCAGCTCGGGTGGCATTCAGGGCATCCTCAATGCGCAGCTTGCGATCTTTGAGTTCTGTTTCAGTGGCAGCCCCCACTTTGATCACCGCCACTCCCCCGGCTAACTTGGCGATGCGTTCTTGCAATTTTTCGCGGTCGTACTCGGAATCGGTGGTTTCCAGTTGCTTGCGAATTTGAGCCACCCGCTTTTCCACCGCCGCTTTGGTGCTGCCATCGGTCACAATGGTGGTCTTGTCTTTGGTGACGGTGATCTTGCGGGCCACCCCCATCATGTCCAGGGTGACCTTATCCAGCTTGATGCCCACATCCTCAGAGATGAGCTGCCCGCCGGTGAGAATGGCAATATCTTCCAGCATAGCTTTGCGCCGATCCCCAAAAGCCGGAGCCTTGACCGCCACCGCATTGAGTACCCCCCGCAGGCGGTTCACCACCAACGTGGCCAGAGCTTCTCCCTCTACATCTTCCGCGATAACCAAAAGAGGCCGACCTTCGCGGGCCACCCGCTCCAGGATGGGCACCAGATCTTGCAGGCTGGAGATCTTGTTGCTGGTGATCAGCAGATAAGCATTCTCGTACTCGGCCACCATCCGCTCCGAGTCGGTGACGAAATAGGGGGAAATGTAGCCGCGGTCGAACTGCATCCCCTCCACCACGTCCAACTCGGTTTCCAGCGACTTGGATTCTTCGACCGTGATCACCCCATCTCGACCTACAGCATCCATGGCCTTGGCGATCATCTCTCCCACTTCGCTGTCGTTGCCGGCAGAGATGGTGGCTACTTCGGCGATGGTCTTACGGCCTTCCACAGCCTTGGCGTGAGCTGCAATTTGCTCCACCAAGTAGGCAGTGGTCTTTTCAATGCCGCGCCGCAGAGCCACAGGGTTGGCGCCCGCCGAGATGTTTTTGAGCCCTTCCCGCACCATGCTTTGGGCCAGGATGGTGGCTGTGGTGGTACCATCTCCGGCCACATCGTTGGTCTTAGAGGCCACTTCCCGCATCAACTGGGCGCCTGTGTTCTCCAAAGGATCGGCCAACTCAATTTCCTTGGCAATCGTGACCCCGTCGTTGACGATTTGGGGGGCACCAAACTTCTTCTCCAAGACCACGTTGCGTCCTTTGGGGCCAATCGTAACCTTGATTGCATCCGCCAGTTGGTTGATGCCCTGCTCCAATGCCTTGCGGGCCTCTTCTCTAAACAGAATCCGTTTTGCCATAGAATCCGCAATCCTCGTGAGTCTGACTGGGCTCCTACTTTGGGTACTGCCAGGCGGAGTGGGGTTCCCAGGAATCCTCCGGCTCGGCCAGCAGGGAGTTAGCACTCTAAACTCCCGAGTGCCAATCTAGCTCAAAGACGGGAGCCTGAGCAAGATGGGCAGATCCGGAGTCACGTTTTGGCTGACAGGGGGGAGAGGGCTAGGAGTTGCCGCCGATCAGGATGTCGGGAAACTGGGCCTGGGCTTCGCTGATGGGGCGGTTGCGCCCGCCGTTTTGCCAGTAGTTGATGAGTTCGGTGGCTCGGTTGAGCAGCTCAATGCGATCCACCTCGCTGATCCAGGTTTTGCTTTCCAGCTCAGCCTTAAGCTGCTCCCAGGCGTCATCCCGCGGCCAGAAAAAGTAGTGGGTGAGGGGGCTGCGGTTTTTGGCCACCACCTGATCGACGGCAATAGCCAAATCGTTTTCCAACCAGAGGGCTTTTAGGGCGAACTTCGGCAAGGCTCTCTTCTCCTTTGGGCTACTCAACGGACGATCCAATCCTAACCAGGCAGCCTTTCATTCTGACATATGTCCTGTCCATCGGCGGGCCGAGAGCCGGAAGATGGATACGGGCTCAGCCCTGTCTGGGGGCAAAGGGCCCTAGATCACAGAGGGCTGTTTCCCCTTTCAGTACCAAGTCCCGCAGGATGGCGGCGCTGATCGGGGCCAGCAACACTCCATTGCGATAATGGCCGGTGGCAATGAGCAGATTGGCGTAGCCAGGAGCCCAACCCAGGATGGGGGCGCGCTGTCCCACCGGTCGAGGCCGATGGCCGGCCCAATGATCCAACAAAGTTGCTTCGGCCAAAGCCGGGCAGAGTCGGATGGCGCGGGCCAGCAGATCTTGTAGCGCCAGCAGCGTCGGCTCGGGATGAGGGGCCTGAAATTCCACTGTTGCCCCCACCCACAGGGATCCATCGCCCAAAGGAACCAGATGCAGATCCGCGTCGGTGACCACGGGCCCCAGGGGGATCCCGGGAGCTCTGACCCGCAGGGCCTGGCCTTTGACCGCTTGCAGGGGCACCTGCAACCCCAGCTCTTTGGCCAGAGGGGAGCTGCCCAGACCTGCCGCCAGAATGACGTGACCTGCCGAGAGGGTGAGAGCGGGGGTGTAAACCGCTTGCAGGCGAAAGGGGGGATCCGAGCTGCGCTGAATCTTCTGGACAGGCTGGTGGAAGAAAAAGCGGGATCCCTTGCGTTGGGCTGCTTCCAAGAGAGCCTGGGTTAGGAGCTTGGGTTGGACTTGTCGATCCTGGGGAGAGTAGATGGCCCCTGCCAGGTCGCTGCGCAGGCCGGGTTGCAGGGATCCCACTTCGGCAGGGCTGAGCAGATCTAGGCGGTAACCTGCTTGTCGGCGGGCCGCCAGGGTCTCTTGCCAAGCTGCCACTTCCTCCTCCCTGAGGAGTTTGAGAATGCCGCGCCGATTGACGGGCAAACTCCGGCCCAGGTCTTCCTCCAGCCGCGCGATTAGGGGATCGAACAGCTCCAGGCTTTTCAGGCGAAGCTGAACCGTCTCCCCACCCGCTTGCCGACTGGAAATGCCCACCAATACCCCCAGAGCTGCCCCTGTCGAGCCGGCGGCAGGATCCCCGGCATCGATCCCAACCACCGATAGGCCAGCCGCAGACAATTCGTAGGCGATGGCACAGCCCACCACCCCACAGCCGATCACCAGCACATCACAGTTCAACAGCCCGACCCTCAACGGAGACGCTTTTCGTAGTGATACTCCACAGAGTTGCTGCGATCGTGCAATTCACGAATTTCCGGCAGACGCACATAGCCGAGCCGTTCATAGACCCGATGAGCCGTCGTGAAGCGAGTATCTGTCCACAGATGCAGAGAGTCCGCCTGCTGCTGCCGAGCCGCAAATTCGGCCTGTTCAATCAAGCGCCGACCCAAACCTCGACCCCGCACTGCAGGCAGGGTGTAGAGTTTTTTCAGCTCCATTCGCCCAGGGATCCCATCGGGCACAAGGCCGACACAGCCGACCACTTGATCCTGATGCTGCGCCACCCAAAGGGATCCCCCCATCTCCGCGAAAGCTGTGGCAGGCTGAAGCAGCTCCGGCACCTCTTCGATGTCCAATACACAGCCTGGATACTCCGCAAAGACCACTTGCAAAATGTGGAGCAGAGCCGCACTGTCCGAGTTTTCCGCAGGACGGATGTCGATCTGCATCGAGCAGCGAAGAAAAAGAAATCATCGTTAAGTAAAGCTTTCTCGATTGTACCTGGGCTTGCTCGAGGACTCTGTTTTCTCTGTTTCTCAGGGAGCAGAGGATCCCTGAGGTGAGCGGCTAAGATCGCTAGCATCCCCAACCCCATCTGCCCATGGATACTGAACTGCTGGTTCCCGACGTCGCCGATCTCGTAACAGAGGATGATACCCCGGTGGATAACTTTGCCTCGGAAAAACAGCAGCGCCTCCTGACTGGAGCTCTCTACAGCGCTTTGCGCGGCAAAACCTTTTTAGCAGCGGCAAATGTAGGCATCTACACCGCCATCGGTCGGCCCCCGATTGTGCCGGATGTTTTTCTCAGCCTGGACGTCACGGTGCCGGAGCAATGGTGGGAGAAGCAAAACCGTTGCTACCTGCTCTGGCAATTTGACAAGCCGCCGGATGTGGTGATCGAGATCGTCTCCAACCGCGAAGGCGACGAGCTGGAAGGCAAGCTGAGCCGTTATGAGCAGATGCGAGTTAGCTACTACGCGGTCTTCGATCCCAATCATGAGCTGGGGCCAGAGGAGTTGCGCATTTTCGAACTGCGGGGCCGCCACTACGCGGAAATGACCGAGACCTGGCTAGAACAGGTGGGGCTGGGCCTGACGGTGTGGGAAGGCGTTTTTGAGGGGAAACAAGCTCGCTGGCTGCGCTGGTGTGATGCCCAAGGGCAGTTGCTGCTGACCGGCGATGAACGGGCTGAGTTGGAGCGGGAACGGGCGGAGCAGGAACGTCAACGGGCGGAACAAGAACGCCAAAGAGCCGAGCAAGAACGCCAAAGGGCGGAGCGAGAACATCAACGGGCGGAGCGTCTGGCGGCAAGATTGCGGGCTTTGGGTGAGGATCCCGATTTGGAGAGCTGAAGCCCAGGGATCCCCTTCAGCACCCACCCTCCACTACACTCAGAGAGGGAACTGCTGCCGGAGTGGCAGGGATCGTTGGACTCACAGATGGGTTATCGCCGCCGGGATTGGTTGGCCTACTGGCTGCTCAAGTGGCTGGTGGTCAACCCCTTGTTTCGGGGACTGTATTTTGGGCGCACCTATGGGCAGGAAAACGTGCCTCGCCAGGGATCCCTCATCGTCGTCAGCAACCACGCCAGCCATTTGGATCCGCCGCTGGTGGCCAATGCGGTGCGCCGCCCGGTGGCCTTCATGGCCAAGGAAGAGCTGTTTCGGGTGCCGGGGCTGAAGCAGGTGATCCAGCTCTACGGCGCCTACCCGGTCAAAAGAGGCGGCTCTGACCGCGCTGCCCTGCGGGCCACGGAAGCAGCCTTGGCGCAGGGATGGGCGGTAGGGATCTTTTTGAATGGCACTCGTACCCCCGATGGCCGCATTCCTCAGCCCCACTTGGGAGCGGCCTTGGTTGCAGCCCGCACCCAAACGCCTCTGCTGCCTGTAGCCCTTTGGGGCACGGAAAAGGTCTTGCCCAAGGGATCCCGGTGGCCGCGTTTGTTCTGCCCCATCACGGTGCGCATTGGCAACGTGATTCCCCCCCCCGCTTCCAGCGATAAGGCCGATTTGCAGCAGGTGACGGCAGAGTGCGTGCAGGCTATCCATGCCCTTTTGGATCAGGGGCGCTGAGGGTATCTTGGGCTACCAGATACTCAACAACAGGGATCCCTCCCAAGATGTGCTTTTGAAGAATCTCCTCCACCACCTCCGGCGTGACCGAGTGGTACCAAAACCCACCGGGATAGACCAGCAGCACAGGGCCAGGAACAGCATAGTCGCATGCCCGCAGGCAGTTGGCTTTGGTGCGGTGTACCCGCAGGGATCCGGCGCTCCCGATTTCCAGATCCAATTCTTTTATCCGCGATTTTAAATAGTCCCAGGCTTCCAATCCCACGGCTTTCTCACAACATTTGGGCTTGGTTTGATCTGCACAAAGGAACAAATGCCACTGGTAGGGCGGAATGGGAGCCGGCTGAGGCGCTTGGCCTGGGGATCCGGTTGCCGAGGAGGGATCCAGGATAGGGGAAGAAGCGACAGGACGCGACATAACAAGATGTTTGGGCTTGGCTACAGTTGCATTATCCCCTGTTCTCTAGGTTCTTACCGATGCTGGTGGATAACCCCAAGCAGCGACTGTTTCTTGCTCTGCTCCCCCCTCCAGCACTGCAAGAGCAGGTGACAGCCATCAAACAGCAGTTTGCCGAGCAATTTGCCAGCCAAGCGGCCCTGCGCTCGCCTCCCCACATCACTCTGGTGCCGCCGTTCGAGTGGACCAGTTCCGATCTGCCAGCCTTGACGGGATCCCTAGAGGCCTTTGCCAGGCGTCAGACCCCCGTCTCCATCCAGCTATCCGGCTTTGGGGCCTTCGCACCGCGCGTCATTTTTATCCATGTCGTGCCCTCCCCAGAACTGCAGCGGCTACAAGCTCAAGCCCATCACCACATGGGGATCCTTCTCAACCAGAAAGAGACAACCGCTCAGGGCCGTCCGTTCGTGCCCCACATGACCGTTGCCTTTCGAGATCTAACCCCCGCCCACTTTCGCGCCGCTTGGCCAGAGTTCAAGACGCGTTCTTTCCAGAGTGCGTTTGTAGCGTCAGCTTTGACGCTCCTCCTCCACGACGGCAAACGTTGGCAGGTTTTTGCCCAGTTCTTGATGGGAGAATGATGGGGAAGCCAACCGAAGCAGCCTACTCCACCCAGTGAGCGGCCATGTATTCCGCCAAGTCCAACACCCGCTGGGAGTAGCCCCACTCGTTGTCGTACCAAGCCATCACCTTCACCAGATCCCCATCCAGCACACTGGTCATCTCCGCATCCACAATGGCCGAGCAGTCGTGGCCGCGGTAGTCGATGGAGACCAAGGGAATATCCGAGTAGGCGATGATCCCTTTCATCGTAGTTTCTGAGGCTTCTTTGAGGGCAGCGTTTACCTCCTCGGCAATCACGCGCCGCTCCGTCTGCACCACCAAGTCCACCAGAGACACATTGGGCGTGGGAACCCGTACCGCCACCCCATTCAGCTTGCCTTTCAGCTCCGGGATCACCAAAGCCACCGCCTTGGCAGCCCCCGTGGTGGTGGGCACCATGCTCAATGCTGCTGCCCGGGCCCGCCGCAGATCGCGGTGACCACCATCTAAGATCCGCTGGTCGCCGGTGTAACTGTGGGTGGTGGTCATGGTGGCACGGAGGACGCCGAACTTGTCCAGCAACACCTTGATGATCGGGGCAAGGCAGTTGGTGGTGCAGCTGGCGTTGCTGACAATGTTGTGCCGCACCGGGTCGTAGGTGTGTTGATTAACACCGTAGACAAACGTGGGAATGTCTCCCCCCTTGGCCGGGGCGGTGATCACCACCTTTTTGGCCCCCGCTTCTATGTGCTTAGAGGCACCCTGGTAGTCGACAAAAACACCTGTAGCTTCAATAACAAGATCCACCTTCCACTCTTTCCAGGGCAGGTTGCTGGGGTTGCGGTCGGAAACGGCATAGATATGCTTGCCGTTCACCACCAAACCGTTTTCTGCAGGCTCAACGTCTGCTCCCTGCAACGGCCCAAGGATGGAATCGTACTTGAGCAGGTGGGCAGCCGTGCGAGCATCTGAGGTGTCGTTGATGGCAACAATGTCCAGGTTGGACTGGGAGCGACCCAGCCAACAGCGCAAAAAGTTGCGACCAATGCGACCAAACCCGTTGATGGCTACCCTAACCACTGCTCCTGACCTCGCTGCTTGAAATCTCTTGGGGGCTGCTGCCTAGCACATGATATCGCAACCCCTGAACATTCTGAAGACAAAATTTGGGATCCAAGGGGTTGTCTTCGTGGACGTTGACCTGCAAACCTATGCGGAGCAGGGATTGAGCCTCTTTCAAGCGGGATAGCGCTGGTGCAGCAGAGCCATAGCCGAGGCTACATTTTCTACCCCTCGCTGCTCCAGAAGATCCGTGAACATACTATCCAGCCAGTAAAGGTGCTCGCTGATGATCTGGCTCCAGGCGCGGTAGAGTTTCACCTGGACTTCCAGAGGCAGCAGGATCAGCCCTTCGGTGGAAAGGCGTAGGGTTTGCACCTCGGTCATGCTCACTGCCGTAAAGGAGCGCCGCCGTCCCGTCAGCAGAGAAAGTTCCCCAAACAAACGCCCGGCGTGCAGCGTAGCCAGCCAATAATCTCCCGGATGTCGCACATATTGGCGACGCAGCTCCACCACTCCACTGAGGATCATGTACAGGTCACTGCTGGGATCCCCCTCTTGAAAGATCACCTGGCCAGGAGAGAAGCGGCTGGGCAACAGGGCTGCCGTCAGCGCCTTCCACTCGGCATCTTCCAAAGATTGGAAGAGCAAGTGCTCGCGAACACGCTCAAACGGATAACGGGGGCTGCTCATGATGTCGGTGGGCCAGAGGGGTACCTGAGGCCGGCTCCGTTTCATCCTACCGCTGCCGGCAGGGTATTGGGAGATGGGAGAGAGTTGTCCCCAAAGAGTATCTAAGATGCAATGGAAAAGGTAGGTCGCTCCCAGGGATCCCATGCAGCCTGGCTCAATTGTCCGCTGCCGCAACCGCGAGTGGGTGGTGCTCCCCGCTGATTCAGAAGAAATTGTGGTGCTGCGGCCCCTCACCGGCACCCCAGAAGATGCGGTTTGCATTCACCGACACCTGATGAACCTTGTGGGCGGCACCTTGCCCTTCGAGCGAGTGGAGCCTACCGCCTTTCCTTGGCCCTCTGGGGATCATCCTGCCGATGCCACCAGTACCCTTCTCCTCTGGCAGGCGGCCCGGCTGATTTTACGGGAGGGCGCAACTCCCTTTCGCTCTCTGGGGCGCCTCTCGATTCGGCCACGGGTATACCAGTTTGTGCCCTTGCTCATGGCGCTGCGCCTCGATCCGGTGCGGCTATTGATTGCCGACGACGTAGGGGTGGGCAAGACCATCGAGGCGCTGCTGATAGCCAGGGAGCTTTTGGATCGCGGCGAGATCCGACGCCTTTGTGTCCTGTGCCCTCCCTATTTGTGCGAGCAGTGGGCCAGCGAGCTGGCCGAGAAGTTTAACCTGGAGCCAGTGGTCATCCGCTCGGGAACGGTGGGGCAATTGGAGCGAAAAACCCCTGTTGGGCGCAGCCTCTACGAGCACTTTCCTGTCCAGGTGGCCAGCATTGACTTCGTCAAGACCGAGCGCAACCGCCACCCATTTCTGCAATTTTGTCCTGAGCTGGTCATTGCCGACGAAGTCCATGGGGCAGCGGCGGCCCATGGCAAAAACCAGCAGGAGCGCCACAGTCTGCTCAAAGCGGTGGCCCAAAACCCCAACCGCCACCTGATCCTGCTGACGGCAACTCCCCACAGCGGTGTCGAAGAGGCCTTCCGCTCGCTGCTGGGGCTGCTGCGGCCGGAGTTCGAGACATGGGATCTCCAGGATCTCAACGAAGACCAACGCGTCCAGCTAGCCCGTCATTTTGTCCAGCGCACGCGGCGAGATATTCGGGAAACTTGGCAGGAGCTCACCTGTTTTCCAACCCGGGAAGCTGAAGATGAAACCTACACCCTTTCTGAGGGGCAGCGCAAGCTGTTCGAGGACACCTATGGGTTTTGCTCGGAATTGGTGTGCACAGGGCAGCAACTAGAGAAGCGCCAGCAGCGAGTGCGCTACTGGGGAGCGCTGGCCCTTTTGCGCTGCGTAATGTCCAGCCCGGCGGCAGCAGTAGCGGCATTGCACAATCGCAGCAGAGCAACCCTGGAGGCAGAAGAAGAGGTTGAGGCAGAACTGAGCCGCTGGGTGTTCGAGTCGGCAGAAGAGCGTACCGACGATGAGCTGCCAACGCCAGCTCTTGAAGCCGCAGACCCAACCCTGCCGGATAGCGACCGCCGCCGGTTGCAGGCCCTGGCCCGTCTGGCCAAACAGCTCCAGGGCCCAGAGCACGACACCAAACTGGCGCGGGCCATCGAGCTGGTGAAAAAGTTGCTTCAGGAAGGTTTTCATCCCATCCTCTGGTGCCGCTACGTTGCCACTGCGGAGTATCTGGACAGTTACCTTCGGCAACAGCTGGGATCCCCAGCCCAAGTAGCCTGTGTAACGGGCAGGATGGGAGACGAGGAGCGGGAGGCCAAGATCGCGAACCTGGAAGTTGACCGACCACGGGTGCTGGTGGCCACCGACTGCCTCTCGGAAGGGATCAACCTGCAGGAAAAGTTTACAGCCGTCATCCACTACGACCTGCCCTGGAACCCCAATCGGCTGGAGCAGCGGGAGGGCCGGGTGGATCGCTACGGCCAAAAGGCCAGCCGGGTCAAGGTCATCCGCTTTTTTGGCCGCGACAACCCCGTAGATGGCGTGGTACTGGAGGTGTTGCTCAACAAAGCGCGGGAGATCCACCGCACCCTGGGCACCCACGTGCCTGTGCCGGAGGCTAGGTTGTGTTGATCTTTCATTTGAGCCAAAAGAGAGCACTGACGAGATAGAGAAAACTCAAGAAGTTCCTGGCCAATTTGTCAAAACGAGAA
>NZ_JBSSBO010000068.1:0-10732 GCF_054058915.1 Thermostichus sp. MS-CIW-41 | reverse complement strand
AAACAGAAAGATCAACTGGTAGTAATCCGTACTGAACATATTATACATTATTTTCAGTATAGTTGAGCTTATTATTGACTAGAGTCATGCTCTAGTCCAAGCTATAGCGGGTCAGGCGCTGCACTTGCTCGGGAGCAAGGCCAAGCTCTTGGGCAATCTGAGCCGACACCTGGTCTGGATCCAGTTGTGGAAATTCAAATTCCAGCTTGCGCAGGTGGGGATTGGTGGTAGTCACCTCCACCTTGGTGTAGCCACGGGAGCGGCGGATCTCCGCCTGAATGGAAAGAATATCCAGAGCCAAGGTGGCTTGTTGCTGGCTGCGAATCGCCAAAGGTTGCTCTAGCCGGCGAGGACGGCTCAGCGCTTGGCCCGTCACCCACTCTCCCCCCGCCACAAAAAGAAGCCCTGCCAAGGGCAGCACCAGCCAAAAATCAAACCCTAGATCTTGCCACCGATGGATTTTGGGCCACCCCACCGTTGTTCTCTCCCTTGCAGAGGGCTATTTCCGTGCTCCATCCTAGCCTGGGCAGTGGGAACTGGCCGTCTTGGTCAACGGCGCACAGGACGATGCGAATTTTGCTGGTGGAGGACGACCCGGAACAGTTGGAGCCTTTACAGGCTGCCCTGTCCAAGTGCGGCCACGTGGTTGACTGTGCCAAGGAAGGGGAGATGGCTGCCTGGCTGATGGAGGAGAAAGCCTATGATCTCCTGATTTTGGATTGGATGCTGCCGGGGCCAAGCGGGATCCAGCTCTGTCGGCAATACCGCCAATCGGGGGGATGTGCGCCGGTGCTGATGTTAACTGCCAAAGACGCAACATCGGATGTGGTGCAGGGGTTGGATGCGGGGGCGGACGACTATTTGGTCAAGCCGGTGGATCTGGTGGAGCTGCTGGCACGGGTGCGGGCTTTGGGACGCCGTTCCCCCCAATGGCAAGGAGACAGCCTCAGCCTGGGATCCCTGCACTTGCACTTGGCCAGCCTGACCCTAGAGCGGCAGGGGAGGCAGGTACAGCTTTCGGGCAAGGAGTTTCAATTGATGGAATACCTGATGCGCCATCCCAACCAGGTGCTCAGTCGGGGCCAGATCGAGCAGGCGGTGTGGGAATGGGGCTGTGAGCCGGAGAGCAATGCCGTGGCTGCGTTGGTGCGGCGGTTGCGGCTACGGTTAAAAGAGGTGGAGGCCCAAGATTGGCTGGAATCGGTGTATGGCCAGGGGTACCGGCTGCGCATAGCCTCTCCAGAAGAGAACCCATGAAAGCAGTTTCTAGGGGGTGGCGATGGAGCATGCCTCTAACCCCCAAAACCCTGAACTTTGCTGAATTTACTGAGCTTTAGGCGGTTTGGCAAAAGTCATTGAGAGGGATATAGTAGACCAAGTTTCCCCCTGATCCTTGAGTCCACCGCAACGGTTGCCGGGAAGTGAAGGGGGAAAGCGCTCGGGGGGTATTCCTCAGGGCTTTGCGGGATACCGCCTTCCTGCTCAGAGATAGGCAGGATGCGATCGCTTCTTTCCTGAACCATGTTCAGGAGAGTTCAGCGTGAATGTATCAGGTGAAAAGAGCTGAACACAAGCATTCTCTCCCATGGCTGGGCTGGAACTGGGTTTCCCTGGCACACCCCCTTCAGCCGCACCTGGGGCAGAAGGCTGCGACAAGAGGGACGGGATCCCTGGTGTTTCACCACAGCCGCCGTCGCTTGGCCCGCAGCTTTGCCGGGGTCATGGGGGGGATCCTGCTGGTGTTTGCCGCCGTCTTCTACCGCTTGGAAGTGGAGAACCAGTTGCAGGCTTTTGACGAGGAGCTGCAGGTTCAGGCCGGGATCATGGCGGCAGCCATTAAGTACGAGCTGCGCCAGGGGCAGTGGCGGTTGGTGTTGAACGAGGTGCCCTTTTTGGGGGGGAAAACCCAACCCCTCGACCATCACTTGGCCTATGTGCGCTGGTTCGATCCTGCTCCCGGCACCGGAAGGGAAAGCTTGGGATCCCTGCGCCAGTACACGGGATCCCGGCCTCCTCTGGAGCTGTTTGACTTGGATGGCCCGCCTCACCATCTCCAACTGGGTTTCCAAACGGTGGAAGGAGAGAGCGGCTTACTGTTGCGCCAGCTCACGCTGCCGGTGCAGCAGGAGGAAAAGCTACTGGGCTACTTGCAACTGGCGGTGCCCCTGGAACCGCTGCAACTTACCCTGGGTCGCTTGCGCTGGGGGTTGGGGATCGGGATCCCGCTGACGCTGGCGTTGATCGGCGGGGCCGGCTGGATCTTGGGGGGGCTGGCGATGCAGCCGATTCGTCGCTCCTACAAGCAGTTGCAACGCTTCACTGCCGATGCTTCCCACGAGTTGCGCGCCCCCCTGGCCGCCCTGATGAGCAATGCTCAAATGGCTCTGCTGGCCCCGGAACAAGCTCAACCTCGCCTGGAAAAGGTGGTGAGCGGTGCCCGCCGCCTCAGCGTGCTGATCGATACCTTGCTGCAGTTGGCCCGCCAGCAGGGATCCCTGCCCCTGGAGGATCTGCCGCTTCTGAATTTGGGAGCGCTGTTGCAGGAGCTGAGCGAGCAATACCGCCCCCAAGCTGAGGCCCTTGGCCTTCACTGGCAATGCCACCTGCCTGAGACGGATCTTTCTGGGGGTTGGCTTGTGCGGGGGAACGCTGCCCTGCTGCGGCAGGCCATCGAGAACCTACTGCGCAATGCCCTGCAGTACACCCCTGCAGGCGGCACAGTGCAGGTGAGCCTGGAAAGCCAGCGCCAGCGCGCTTACCTCCACGTCAAGGATACAGGCATTGGCATTCCCCCCGAGCATCTGCCCCATCTGTTTGAGCGGTTTTACCGGGTGGATGAAACCCGTGCTCGCCATACGGGTGGGTTCGGTCTGGGCCTGGCCTTGGCCCAGCAGATCGTCACCGCCCATCGGGGATCCCTGCGAGTGGCCAGCCAAGTGGGAGAGGGATCGATATTTACGGTAGAGCTGCCCTTGTCATCTTCACGTCATTTTTCTCCGCCATTCTCAAGATGAGCCGCGATAACCCAAACCGGCTTGTCCTGTCGATTGGAGTCTATGACCAATGACGATTCGTTCCTCTTTTGCTCGCGCTCTGGGTTGTTCTCTGCCGATTTTGGTTCTGCTCACCCCCCTGGTGCTGGGATCCCCGGCGCAAGCCCAGCGGGGCAGACGCTCTGCTCCTGAAGCCACAGCTCCCCTTCAGGTACAGCCAACTTGGCAGCGCCCGTGGGATCTTGAGCCAGCCAGCCGCGATCTGGCTAAGGCGCAGCGACACCTGGCCGAAGCCAGCTTCCTCTCTCAGCGGGGGTCTTCCCCAGAGGCTGCCCGCCTTTTGGAACACGGCCAGGAGAGCTTCACCAACGCCCAAGCCTCACTTGAGGCGGGGAACTTCTTCGCCGCCCGCGAGCAGGCCAAAGCAGCGGAAAACTTAGCCAAAGCAGCCAAAGTTCTCTATGAGGCGGAGCTGGGTTTCATGGGCCGCCCTGGCCCTTCCTTCTTCGAGGCCCCTTTCCGGGCTCAGGAGCACCTCAGCCGGCTGCAAGCGGAGATGGCCTTCGCCAACATCAACTCCGGCAGCGTCTCTGACCTGCAGAATCAAGTGCAGAACCTGCTGGGCGACGTAAGTACGGATCCCAGCAGCTATACCTTCGCCGACTACAGCCGTAGCAAAGCTGCCCGATACGCCGCCCGCGCTGCCCTACACCTGTTGGCGGCTGAGCGCCTCGGGGGGATGACTACCCTGACCAGGCGCTGATCTGGCCTACCCGGAACTGGGGATAGAGGGGATCCCTGCTGGCTGAGTCTTCGGGGTTAACCCCTCTACCTTCTCTGGCCCCTGCTGCAGTTGGGTTAAAGTGAAAGCCCCCAAAGCGGGGGCTGTTCTTGGTTAGATATTGATCGCGTCTTTACATCTGCCCTTAGTGTACCTGCGTTCTCTGCACCTGCGCCACTTTCGCAACTACCGGGATCAAGAGATCACCTTTGACGCGCCCAAAACCATCCTGGTGGGGGAGAACGCCCAGGGCAAGACCAACCTGCTGGAAGCGGTGGAGCTGTTGGCCACCTTGCGCTCGCGGCGGGCCGCTCGGGATCGGGAGCTGGTGCATCAAGAAGAACAGCAGGCGCGGATTGCCGCCACGGTGGAACGGCTGGGGGTGGCCCACGAGCTGGTGATGGAGCTGCGCAGCAGCGGCAGGCGATCCCTGAAGGTGGACGGGCAGGTGCTGCGCCGCCAGGCGGACTTTTTGGGACAGGTGAATGCCGTGGTGTTCTCCAGCCTGGATCTGGAGCTGGTGCGGGGCGCTCCGGAGACGCGGCGCCATTGGTTGGACGGGGTGTTGCTGCAACTGGAGCCGGTTTATCTCGGCCTGGTGGAGCAATATCGCCAGATCCTCAGGCAGCGCAACGCCCTTTTGAAGCAGGATCCCAAGGACTCTGTCCCGCTAACGCAAGCGGCTGCTGGCGTTCAGTTCTCGCAGATGGCCTTCTGGGATGCCCAACTGGCCACCACCGGTAGCCGAATTATGCGCCGCCGCGCCCGGCTGCTGCAACGGCTGGAGCCTTTGGCTGCTCACTGGCACCGGGTCATTAGCGGTGGACGGGAAACCCTGACCCTTACCTATCGACCCCAAGTGCCCCTGCCGGATCCCCAGGCCAGCCCCGAAGTGATCCAAGCCCAGTTTTTGGCCGAGATCCGCGCCAAAGCCGCCGCCGAACACTCCCTGGGCAGCTCTCTGGTGGGCCCCCATCGGGATGAAGTGGAGCTGTGCATTAACGGAGTTGCCGCCCGCGCCTATGGATCCCAAGGCCAGCAGCGCACTCTGGTTTTGGCTCTGAAATTGGCGGAGCTGGAGCTGATCGAGCAGGTGGTCAGGGATCCGCCCTTGCTGCTGTTGGACGATGTGCTGGCAGAGCTGGATCTGCACCGGCAAAACCAACTCTTGGAAGCCATTCAGGAGCGCGTGCAAACCTTGGTTACCACCACCCACCTGGGATCCTTTGACGCCGGCTGGCTCAAAGCCGCCCAAATCCTTCAGGTGCAAGGGGGGCAGCTTTTTCCCAGCAAAACAGGGGATGGGATCCCGTAGGGCAGGCCGGAGCTCTGGCAGTGAGGGAAACCCTATCTGGGAGGGGGGCTGGGGGTGGTCGCGTCAGCGGCGCCGAGCGCTTGGGCTTTACAGCCGAGCGCGATCCAGGCTGCGGTATTGAATCGCTTCGGCAATGTGGGTGGGGGCAATGGCCTCCGCGCCCTCGAGATCGGCGATGGTGCGGGCCACCTTGAGGATGCGGTCGCTCCCCCGCGCAGACAGGGCCAACTTTTGGATGGCGCTTTCCAAGAGCTTGCGACAGGGATCCGAAAGGGAGCACCACTGCCGCAGGTGGCGGGATTGCATCTGGGCGTTGCAGTGGATCCCAGGCTCGTTTTGAAAGCGCTGCCGCTGCCGTTGCCGGGCTTGTTCCACCCGTTGCCGCACCGCTTGGGAAGATTCGCCGCCCTGGGCGCGGACAATTTCTTCCGGCTTAAGGCGGTTGACCCGCACCTGCAGGTCGATGCGATCCAACAGGGGCCCCGAAAGTTTGGACCAGTAGCGCTCCCGCTGTTGCGGCGTACAGGTGCAGGGGTGAACGGGATCCCCGTAGAAGCCGCAGGGACAGGGGTTGGTGGAGGCCACCAGGGTGGTTTGGGCGGGAAACTCTAGGGAAACGCGGGCGCGGGAGATGGTGACTTTGCCATCTTCCAGGGGTTGGCGCAGCACCTCTAACACCTCCCGCCGGAACTCCGTCAGCTCATCCAGGTAGAGGATGCCATGGTGGGCCAGCGAGATCTCGCCGGGTTTGGGGTAGGATCCCCCACCTACCAAGGCCACTGCCGAAGCCGAATGGTGGGGAGCGCGAAAGGGCCGCTGGGTGATCAAGGCGGTTTGTCCACCCAGGTGGAGATTTTGCCGCAACAGGCCGGCTGCCGAGTAGATGCGGGTGATCTCCAACATCTCTTCCCACTGCAGCTGGGGCAGAATGCCGGGCAGTCGCCGCGCCAGCATGGTCTTGCCCGCTCCCGGGCTGCCCACCAGCAACAGGTTGTGCCCGCCGGCTGCCGCGATCTCCAGAGCCCGCCGGGCATGTTCTTGCCCCTTCACATCGGCCAAATCCAGCAGGGGTTCCGTTTCGGTTGGCAACATCTGTTCTGGCTGGATCCGCACCGGCTCAACTCCCTCTGGGTTTTGCAGCCAGCCCACCACCGCCGCCAAGGAGGGCAGCCCATACACTTGGATCCCTTGCACCACCGCTCCTTCCGGCCCATTTTCCTGGGGTACCACCAGGCGGCGGATCCCCATCTCGGCAGCGCTGGCGGCAATAGGCAGAACCCCGGCCACCGGGCGTAGGGTGCCGTCTAGGGCCAATTCCCCCACCATCAGGGTGTTGGCCAGCGCTTCCCCCTCGATCACCCCGGAGGCCGCCAAGATCCCGATGGCAATGGGCAGATCGAAGCTGGGGCCCTCTTTGCGCAGATCGGCAGGAGCCAAGTTGACGATGATCCGCCGCTGGGGTAAAGCAAAGCCGGAGTTCTTGATCGCCGCCCGCACTCGCTCTTTGGCCTCCTGAACGGCAGTATCGGGCAGTCCCACCAAGGTGATCTGGGGCAAGCCACCGCCCACATCCACCTCCACCGTAACCTGCACGGCCCGGAGTCCCAGCAGAGCGGCAGCAGTGACTTGGGAAAACAATGCAGTCACCTCCCTCGGATAGTTCTTTTACCCTTTGCACAAGTGGCCGCAGGCCTATTCTGTCCCAACACGTATCCTGGCCGAAATTGGGATCCCCACGCTGCCGGCTGCATTTGCCCAAGGAGAATGTCACAATCATCTCAGGTTTTTCCTGCCCCAAAGGAGGCACGTCGGTTTTCGCAGTCGCAGTCTTTAATGAATGCGGGATCCCGGATCCGAGCTTGCCGAATGGCTCAGGCTTGGGTTGGCTGTTGCTGCCGCCTTTGCGCAGCACAGCAGCGGTGAGGCTATGTTCTGACCAGGATGGGAACCCCCAGGGGGGGATAGCAGGGATCTGGATCCCTCTGATCGCAGCCTGCACCTCCAACCCAGATTTCCCCAGCCATTTGCCCTTTGGCAGAGGTCAAAAGGCGGGCACACCCCTCTGCCGACAAGCCAACAGAGGGACGACCCCATCTCTAGGAGGCTGATGCCGGTGGTCTTTCCTGCTGCTGAACCCCCTTTCGAGCGTTTCTCTGGCTCTGGGAAAAAGCGCGCCCTAACCTGGAATGAACTGGAGGAGCAGGTGCAGCAGTTTGCCCAGCGCTACCGGGGGCAGGTGGTCCAGCTCAGCCCGCCAGAGCTGGCGGTGGCGCTGCAGGAGTTGTCGGAGCTGACGCAGGCGCTCGCCCTGGCAGCCCATCTTGCCGAGGGTTGCGAGAGCAGCAGCCTTCCAACAGCGATCCCGGCTGAGGCCGAACCAGAGATGGCCTGGACGAAGGCAGACCCCAGCTGGAGGGATCTGGAGCGGGTCATCTCCCTGCAGAGCCAGCTGTTGTTTTTCCCCCTGGAACTGCAATCCCTGACCGCCGTTCCCCTCGGCGAACCCGCAGCTGAGACGCCGCAGGAGCGAGAGGATCGGCCCTCGGATCCCTTGGCCGCTGCTTGTGCCGAGCCGGAGCTGCGCCCCTTTCGCCAGTTTTTGTGTCGCCTCCTGCAGCAGCGGGGTCACCAACAACCGGAGCCTCTGGAGTGCCTGCTCCACCAACAGTACCCAACAGGAAGGTTAGCTTGGCGGCAGTTGTGGCAAGTGACCCTGAACTCGCCTGCTGCGCTCCCAGAGCACACTCTTGTCCAGCTGCAGAGCTTACAAACTCACGCCAGCGCGGAGATCCGCTGGGTGGCCTACCAGCGGCTAGTCCAACACCTAGAAGCCCATGCCGATCTGGGTGGGTTTATCCTCAGCACCCTGATCCGCGACCACCTGTGGGAGGCCCAATGGCGGGGCTATGACTCTGCTGCCGACCTGTATCTGGCCCGCCACGGCCCGACTCAGACCTTTTTGGAGAACCTATTGGAAGGGATCCGCGATCGGTTGGATCTGTTCCAGCACTATTACCGCCTCAAAAGCAGAACAATGGGACGTTCCATTCGCATCTGCGATCTGCATGCGCCCTGGGGGGATCCCGTGCCGCCCCTGACCTCTGCTGAGGCCACCTCTCTAATCTGGGCAGCCCTGCAGGACTTCTGCCCCGAGTGTGCGGCCCAGGCCAAACCCTGGCTGCTAGAAGTCGGCTCGGCAATCGAGGCAGACAAGCCCAATCGCGCAGCGGGCGCAGCCTTTCGCCCCGGCGAAACGGAGTTCTCGCCCAGGTCGGGAGAAACGGGATCCGGCGGGAGCGAGCTCCTGTTGAAGGTTCTTGCTATCATCAGCCAGCGGCTCCGGCCTGAGGATCCCCAAGTTTGGCTGGATCTGGAGGAGATGCAGGGGAGTTCCGCACTGCTGCCGCGAGCGTGGGGGGTGCAGGCTCACACCGTCTTTTTGCAGCAAATACTCCTGGATCACCTGGTTGCCTCAGCAGTGGGATCCCCTCGCATGGGCAGGCCTGCTCTTTACGACCCAGAGGGGCAAACTGCTCCGCAGCGCTGGCGGGAACGCTCCGGCAGCCTCCAGTTGGCCCAGGCCCTGTTGATACACCATTTGGAAGCCCAGTTGCAGGCGGTGTTTTACCAGAGCTTGATCAGTCGGCTGGAGCTGCTCCTCTATCGGTCGGGGATCCCCGAATGGGAAAACGGTGTAACCTACTCCTCCTGGGTGAGCGAAGAGTGGTTGAAGCTGTGTCAAGAGCTGTGCGGAGATGCGGTGGAACTGTTGCCGGAACACCAGTTTTACTGGGTGGGGATGCCGGAGCTGTTTCTCCACCCCTTTAGTGCCTATCAGGCTAGCCTTGCCAGCCTGGTGGCCTTGGCCTGTCACCGCCGCTATCACAGTTCTCCGCGCAACTTTCTGCCCCACTACCTCCGTTGGTTGGCCAGCCCGCCCGGATCCCTGACTTTGGAAGAAACCACCCAGCTGCTGCAGGCAGATCTGAGCGACCCAGGGGGAGTGTTGCAGGCGCTGGAGGAGCTGGAGCATTGGATCGAGACGCTAGAAAAGCTGCTGGAAGAGAATCCAGATCACTGAACCAACGATGACCCACCCTTGTTCTCTTGGACATAGGCGTGCTCTGCGGCGGGAAGAACTCTGGAACCCTGTACCCGACTCCTGCGAACCCACCCCAGCGGAGCCAGCCGTTAAAGCGCGTCCCTTCCTAAAATGGGCAGGGGGAAAAGGGCAACTGCTCAGCCAATACGAACCCTTTTTTCCTCGCGCCTGGAACACCTATCACGAGCCCTTTTTGGGGGGTGGAGCGGTCTTTTTTCATCTGGCCCAAGGGATCCCATCGGGTTCTCGACACTTTGTTTTGTCGGATATCAACCCTGAGCTGGTGAATGTGTATCGCTGCGTGCGGGATCACGTGGAGGAGCTTATCGCCCTGCTCAGCCACCACCAAGCCCACCACAGCCGGGATTATTACTACACCATCCGCGCGGCTCGATTTGAAGATCCGGCGCAACGGGCTGCCCGCCTGCTGTATCTGAACAAGACCTGTTTTAATGGCCTCTACCGGGAAAACTCGCGGGGAGAGTTCAATGTCCCTTTGGGCCGTTACCGTAATCCCCGCATTTGCGACGCGGAGAACCTACGGGCTGTGGCACGGGTTTTACAAGGCGTGGAGATCGCGGTGCAGCCGTTTTGGCAGGTGCTCGAACGAGCCAAACCCGGGGATTTCGTCTATTTGGATCCCCCTTACCATCCCCTTTCTGCCAGCAGCAGCTTCACAGCCTACAGCCGGTTTGCCTTCGGCGAAGCGGAACAGATCCGCCTGCGAGAAGTGTTTGGAACATTGGCCGACCGAGGCGTGCAGGTGCTGCTCTCCAATTCCGATTGCCCCTTTGTGCGGGAACTGTACCGGGATTACCCCATCCAGACCATCTCTGCCAGCCGTGCCATCAACGCCCAGGGCCACAAACGCGGTCCCATCACCGAGGTCTTGGTGCTGAGCCATCCCAGCCTGGCCACCGCCTGCAGTGGGCCAGAAGAGATCCCGTTTTGCCCCGGAACCGTCTAGGGTAATGGATGAGCAGGTCGAGATCCAAGGCGGGATCTCGAGCTTGGACACACTATTGCTCCGCAACGCTGACGCGACGAGACAACGGGAACAACAGCGCATGGATCCACGAGAAATTGAGGCATTGGTACGGGCTGCCCTACCCGGCGCAAGGGTGCAGGTGGAAGACACTGTCGGCGATGGCCACCATTTCCAGGCCATTGTGGTGGCGGAACAATTCCAGGGCTTGCCCCTGATCAAACAGCACCGGCTGGTGAATGAGGCCCTGAAAGCTTACCTGCAGGATGGCCGCCTACATGCTTTAGCCCTGCGCACCTTTACCCCCGCCCAGTGGGAGCAACTCCAGGGGCTGGATTCTGGTTCATCAGCCAATTGAGCCAAGAGGAGCATTCCCAGTCGGGCTGTGCATCGCCTCAACTCCTCTCTCCCTTTGAGAAAGGGGCTGAAGCTGTCGCAAACGGGAATCTTGACATCCTCCTCGGCCTGAAGGCTGGAGATTCCTACCACGCTACGCATGGATGGCTCCTTGCGCAGTCGTCTCGGCGGGTTCCTGCTTCCGACCGCCCGTGCAGTT